>DASQZL010000215.1:0-6809 GCA_035638715.1 Balneolaceae bacterium | reverse complement strand
GCCATCTGCCCGGGGGGCGTGGATACGCCGATGAACCGGCAGGCGTTTCAGCAATCACCCGATCCGGAAGAGGTGCGGCAGGAGACGATCGATATCCATCTCGTCAAACGCATGGCTGAGGCCGGGGAAATCGGGGAATTTGTGGCGTATGTGGCAAGCGAAAAGGGGGCATTCATCACGGGGCAGGCGCTCCGCATAGACGGTGGTATCGGGACAAAGATCGCCGGAAGTAAGAAAGACTGAAAACAAACCGTTTATATAATTCAAGTAATATTCAGTATTATTGGTTTCAGCAAAAAAATTAAAATGAAATCACTGGATAATCAGCTCGTATGCCAAATACTTTACATTCAGGACCTGAAAAAATTAATTGGAGGTATAAAATATCGGCAGAAGTTAGCCTATTTATATTGCTGATTATTTTAATAGCCGGTCTGGCAGGGTGCTCGCAGCACCACCAGAACAAGTCGATTTCATTTAATCGTAAGAAGCCGGCTCATATCATCTATGATGCGGATATAGGTCCGGATTACGATGATGTGGGAGCGATCACGATTCTGCATGTACTGGCCGATAAAGGGGAAGCAAAGATTTTAGCCACCGTTGCCAGCAATAAATATAAAGGGGTTGCGGGCGTGCTGGACGTTTTCAATACCTATTTTAATCGGCCTGATATACCAATCGGCGTTCCCAAAGGGCAGGCACTCAGTATGAGCGACCCGCAGCACTGGTCAGACACACTGCTGGCGAAATATCCGCACAAAATAAAATATAACCGGCAGGTGCCTGGAGCCGTGCAGGTGTACCGGAAGGTTCTGTCAAAACAGCCCGACCATAGCGTAACAATTGAAACTGAAGGATTTCTTACAAATCTGGCTCAGCTGTTAGCGTCGAAAGGAGGTAAATATTCGCCTTTATCCGGCAGGGAACTGGTAAAGAAAAAAGTAAAACTGCTTGTTAGCATGGCTGGTAAATTTCCCTCAGGAAAGGAATGGAATATGAGTCAGGATGCCCAGTCTTCAATACAGGTTTTTGAACACTGGCCGACACCGGTTATATTCAGTGGCGCGAAGATCGGCAGTAAAATAAAAACCGGTTTGCCCCTGATCCACGATCAAAATGTTCATCATGACCCGGCCAAAGATGTTTTCAGTATCTGCATTCCCATGAATCCCGCTGACTCGGCCGGCCGGTCGAGCTGGGATGAAACCGCCGTTTTAGTAGCCGTCCGTGGCTATAAACCTTATTGGACGTTGCACCAGGGCAAAGTAATTATTTCATCCGATGGCAGCGACAAATGGGATAACAACGGATCAGGCCAATACTATTTGGTGCCAAAAGAATCTCCTGAAAAAGTACAAAAGGTCATCAATAAATTGATGATGCAGACGCCCAAAAAGTGATTCCCATTCTATTCATAATTATTACTTATAGGCACAGGCCAAAATAACAAATAAGTATTCTATTTTTATTACACAAAGCTGCCATGCACTACGAAATGCACAGAATCACAGCAAAATTATCTCCGTGAAACTCTGTGGGTTCTTTAGGCCGACCTGTGGAATAACTTCTTTTGCAGCCCGGCAATAAGGCTTAGCTTGTACTCTCGTTAACATGTTTTTTCATTCATATCTCAGGGCATCGATCGGATCAAGCTGGGCGGCCCGTCGAGCCGGAAAGAATCCAAAAATCACCCCCACGGCACCGGAAAACAGAAAGGCAATGATGATGATAAATGGATTAAGCACGAATGGAACTCCCAAAAGCGGCGCGACAAAAGCAGCCAGCCCCAGGCCCAGGCCAATGCCGATCAATCCGCCGAAGAGCGAAAGTATTATCGCTTCAATTAAAAACTGAAGGAGTACCTCATGCCCAAGGGCTCCGATTGCCAGACGAATACCGATTTCACGCGTTCGCTCCGTCACAGAAACAAGCATTATATTCATAATACCGATGCCTCCGACCAGCAAGCTGATTGCGGCTGTTGCGCCTAAAAATGTTGTCATCACACCGGTTGTACTGGCTACCGTACTTGCAATTTGTGTCATGTCGTGTACATCGAAATCATTTTCTGCTCCGCTCCTTATATGTCGCCGCTGACGCATCAAATTGACAACTTCCTCACGTACCTGTGGAGTGGTAGCCCGGTTTTTTGCTGAAATATAGATGGCACCCACATCGGTATTACCCAATATGCGTCGTTGCAGTGCTTTAATGGGCATCAGTATAAAGTCATCCTGATCTCTTCCGAACATGGATTGTCCCTTGGGCTGCAACGTCCCGACTACGGTGCAGGTTACGGATCCCAACCTCATTTTTGCGCCTATGGGATTCAGGTAGCCGAATAATTTTTTTTCTACCGTAGCCCCGATAATACAGGAAAGTTTGCCGCCATTTATCTCGCCTGCGGTAAACTCGCGCCCCTGATCGATTTGCCACGAGCTGGCAACCAGATAGTCATTATCGGTTCCCAGAATACTGGTCGGCCAGTTTTCATTACCATAAACGGCAACCGTTGAGCTGGAAGCAACCGGAGCAACCGCATTAATACCCGTAACTTCATGCTGAATGGCACGGGCGTCCTCCATTTTGAGGGGTTTGGCCTCAGCTCTCACCCCACCCCGGCGTCCGCGGCTGCCGGGATGCAAAATCAGCAGATTACTTCCCAGTCTTGAAATGTCGTTGGTTATTCTTTTAGTGGCTCCTCCGCCCAGCGTCACCATAGCGATTACGGCGGCAACACCAATTACAATACCCAATATTGTCAGGGACGATCGCATTATATTGCGACCGATTTCTAAAATAGCCAGTCTTATTGTGCTCCAAATCATCGTTCTTTCCTTCCATTATAGGTTGAGTTGGCAATTCTGCCGTCCAGAAAATGAATCGTCCGTTCTGCAAATATGGCCATATCCGGTTCATGCGTAACCATTACGACGGTAATATCCTGTTCCCGGTTAAGGCGCGTCAACAGCTCCATAATTTCTTCGCCTGCCCTGGAATCAAGGTTTCCGGTCGGTTCGTCAGCCAGCAACAGGCTGGGATTCGTAACGATAGCCCGGGCAATAGCGACCCGCTGCTGCTCTCCGCCCGACAGCTGCGACGGCGTATGATGCTCTCTGCCTTCGAGTGAAACGGCCGCTAACGCCTTCATCGCCTTTTGATCACGAATTGATTTTTTTACGCGGCGATAAACCAGCGGCATTTCTACATTTTCGAGCGCTGTGGTTCGCTTCAGCAGGTTATAACCCTGAAAAACGAATCCCAGGTAATTTCTGCGCAGGAGCGCCCGCTGATTCCGCGACAGATTGCCAATTTCTACATCGCGAAACCGGTAGGACCCGGAGGTTGGTGAATCCAGACATCCCATCAAATTCAGGCAGGTGGATTTTCCGGAGCCGCTGGGTCCCATAATGGCTACAAATTCCCCCCTGTATATTTTCAAATCAATCCCGTCCATGGCCCGAATCGCGGTCTTCCCGGAGCCATACACTTTGGTGATTTTTTTAAATTCCACCAGGGGTGATTGTTTTTCCCTTCCATTTACCGAAGGCTTTGATAAAGTGGTATCGGATTCAATCTGAGTCATTTTTTCCTTCGTTGGACGTTCGTCAACACTTTTTGGCCGGGCTGCAGATTTCCTGATAAAATTTGTGTCATCTCATCATTTGAGGCCCCTGTTTTAACTGAAACAGCCTCGGGCTGATTATTTTTCATGATCCATACCGTTGGCCCTTGTCCCTTTTGGGGCGTTTTACCCGGCGGGGTAAACCGTAGCGCACTATTGGGAACCATCAGGGCATTATTAATCTGTTTGGTAATAATATCCGTGGTAGCCGTCATTCCCGGGCGTAACAACAGCCCGCTGTTATTTACGCTGAGGATGGCAGTGTAGGTTACCACATCCTCAACTGTCTGCGGCGCATAATAGACCTTGGTAATCGTGGCCGGGAAGGTGGTATCGGGATATGCGTCAACCGTAAACGTGGCGTGCTCACCTTTTTTAACCTGACTGATATCGGCTTCGTCCACATCTGCCTGCAATTCCATACGGGTGAGATCTTCAGCAAGTGTGAACAGAACGGGCGTTTGGAATGAAGCTGCTACAGCCTGACCGGGTCTGATATTTCTCACCAGTACGACACCGTTGATGGGCGATAATATTGAAGCTTTTTTTAAATTTGTCTCCGCTACGTTCAGGGAGGCACGATTAACGGTTACCTGGGCCTTTGCACTTGACACCGCCGCTTTAGCCCGTTGCAGGGCGGCACGGGAGTTCTCAAGACTTTGCCGGGATATAAAATTTTGACTTGCCAGGGTTTCATCCCGCGCCGTTTGGGCCTGCTGTTCATTTAATGTCGCCTGGGCCTGTTCCAGTGAAGCCTGAGACGCCGCCAGCGAGGCACGTGCCTGTGACACTTCCGCCTGCAGCCGGTCGGTATCGAGCTTGGCAAGTACTTCTCCCGCTTTTACATGATCGTTATAGTCTACATTCACCGATCTGATAAGTCCCGAAATTTCACTGCCCACATCAACGGTATTCAGGGGTTGCAAATTACCCGTTGCCGAAACCTTCATGACCAGATTTCCCCGCTCAACATTACCGGTGGTATATTCCGGAGCGCCGGGTTTTCGAGAAGATCTCCAAATCACAAAAGCTATCGCAACAGCAACCAGAATAATAGCGCTAATTATCATTGTCTTATGACGTTTGAGCATCCCTTTTGTGGTAATACCCAGCGTTTCCTCAATATTCTGCGAGACCGTCTGATCTTGTGACTGTGCCTCTTGACTGCTCGCACGCTCAGTATTTTCGGATTCCTGTGTACTCATTTTTTTTGCCTGTAATATTTAATTATGAATCCGTTCAATTAGAATTCTAT
Source organism: Balneolaceae bacterium (assembly GCA_035638715.1). Lineage (GTDB taxonomy): Bacteria > Bacteroidota > Rhodothermia > Balneolales > Balneolaceae > SMO-BIN1. Next base: position 1,926 of record DASQZL010000215.1, on the reverse strand, counting down.
TAAAAATGAGCATACTCAAGATGAATGTTCGTCATCGAAGATCTCGATTATATGTAGGGTAATTTCTTACGTTGAAATGATTCTCTACAGAGACGAGCGCTACCAAATTTGGATAGCTTCATTTTGACTGACATGATAGCCCGGCATTGAAATGCCGGTTTACAGATTTAAAAAACCTTCTATAGAGGTACGAGTATTAAAATACAGTCCACTTCGAAAGTGGGCTGCACTTTTCGTTTATGTAGCGTGGAATATATCTGGCTATCTTAACGATATTCTTTTCGCTTCAAAAAAAATCCGTAGTGGCACAATAAAAGTACCGGGTAATCACAAGCTTTAGATTTAAAAATGCCACAAGTGCGGACGCCTGCCTGCGCGGAGACGATGTAAAATGGTAATTTATACAACTTCTTGACTACGCTTCGGAGAAAGCAGGCTTGCGCCAGCAATGCTAACAGCTCGTGCATTTAAAAGAACCGGCAAATCTCTTTACTCGCGACAGGGTCATTTCGCATATCGATACGGAATCTCGTTCGGCTTATTCTCCAGAAGTAGAGCGCTCTTTTTTTTTAGTTTATAGACTTAATGAGGGCCTGCGGCGGAGTGAAGGATGATACTCTGAGGTAGCCAGCTGGCCATTGAAATAACGATCCCGTAAAATCTGCAGGTTCTGCGAAGTGATTCAGGCTCTATTTCTCAACTTGGATATGATTCCCGAATAGTCCTTTAGTTCAAAACGAAACATAAATTGAAATCCGTTATCCGATTTGGACTTCCAGTCGGCATTAAGTTGTTTTAAAAGCTTATTGATGATGGACTGAGAAAATTTATCCATATTCTCCAAATTTTTCCCCTCGGGCAATCCTTTCCCATTATCTTTTATTGTAACCTTCATGCGGTCATCCGTCTTACGGATTGATATTTTTACCTTCACATGTTCTTCATCCCCAAATCCATGCTTATATATATTCGTAATCAATTCCGCAAGCAGCATACCGCAAGGAACGGCCTGATCAAGGCTTATTAACAAATGTTCAAGTTGAAATTGGAAGTTCAAATATTTTGATTTTTGTGAATAAACGTTATCCAGATGGGCAATTAAATCATGTACAAAATCCTGAAATTCAATTTTGTTAAACTGATCCTGATCGTAAAGTAATTCATGAACTTTTGCGATCGAGAATATTCTCGTTTGGGTCTCATGCAATGAGTCCACTGTTTCTTCATTGTCCGAGCTCATAGCTTTTAATTCAAGTAAAGCAATAATGACCGCGAGATTATTTTTAATCCGATGATGAATCTCCTGGAGCAATACTTCCTTTTCTTCTAATAAGTCTTTAAGATCGTTTTGTATCTCAATCAACTCGGTAACGTCGTTTTGAACGCCAATAAAATATTCATTCTGTTGATTGGCATTTGTTACCGGTGAAATAGAAACTTCATTCCAGAATAAAGAGCCGTCTTTCTTATAGTTCCGCAGTAAAGCATCGGCGTGCTTACCGTTTTCAACACCCTCGCGAATTTTTTTTGCCCCCTCCTGACCGAGATCATCATTTTGAAGAAATCGACAATTTTGACCCAGAATTTCCTCTGATGAATATCCCGTTAACTCCTCAAACCCTTTGTTGATATACACAAGCGGGTTATCTTTTTGGGAATTATCCGTTATACAAATGCCGACCTCTGTCGAGTTAATCGCCTGATTAGCAAGAAAAGTCTTTTCACTCAATTCAAGTGAGTGGCGGCGTTGTTTCAGTAATGAATCAACTCTCGATTCAAGAATGGCCGGTGAAACAGGTAATGTTATCAGATCATCATAAACATGCTCAATATTTGGATTCAAAAAATATTTCAACCTGCTTTCTTTAATCAGTAGAATAACAGGAAGGTAAACAGGGGATATCCGCTCTTTAAATTTAGATATAT
>DASQZL010000214.1:0-16043 GCA_035638715.1 Balneolaceae bacterium | reverse complement strand
AAAGATAACGAGAGCGTAGATCGGGCCATTAATCGATTTAAAAAGATGGTCACGCGATCAAGAATTTTGAATGAATATAAAAACCGTCAGCAATATACCAAGCCATCCAAAGAGCGTCGCGAAGCGCTCAAGAAGAGCATTCGTGAACAGAAGCGTCGCGAGCGTAATCGATATTAATTGCTGATTTTATCAGCATTGAAAAGGATGGTTTATCCTTATTTGTAGGATAAATATTTTTACTACTCAAAGCCCTTAGTTCTACTAAAGGGCTTTTTTTATGGCACGAATGCTATTCTTGGCCCTTATAAGCTTCAAATTTTCTCCCAATGTGCCAATTTTAGCTGATTGTGGCACAAAAGCCGACTCGAAACCCAATTTTTGAATTTCTGATAATCGCTGATCAATACGATTAACAGATCTTATTTCTCCACCCAGCCCCACCTCCCCCAGGAAAACAGTTTTTTTTGAAATAGATTTATCAACCAGGCTCGAGACCAGGGCACTCATCATTCCCAGATCACCTGCCGGGTCGTTTAGTTTGAGTCCGCCGGCAATATTCAGGTAAACGTCCTGGCCGGAGAATGGATATCCACCCCGCTTTTCCAGCACCGCGAGCAGCATTGAAAGCCGGCGATGATCCACCCCATTGGCTGTGCGCTGTGGCGTGCCATAGTTACTCGGAGTAACCAGCGCTTGTACTTCAATGAGCATAGGCCGCGTTCCTTCAATGGTGCAGATGACCGCATTACCGCTGATACCCGTTTCAGTCTCAGATAAAAAAAGTTGTGACGGATTTAGCACATCTTCAAGCCCATCCTCAAGCATTTCAAAAACCCCGACTTCATGTGCCGCACCAAACCGGTTTTTTAACGCACGCAGCATGCGATAGGTATAATTGCTATCACCTTCAAACTGAAGTACAGTATCAACGCGGTGTTCCAACACCCGTGGACCGGCAATACTGCCCTCTTTTGTGACATGACCAATCAGCAGCGTGGTAATATTTTTTTTCTTTGCTAATTTTTGTAACAGGGCTGCGCATTCTTTCACTTGCTGAATGCTGCCGGCCATGCTTGTCAGCTCGGTTCGATAAACGGTTTGAATGGAATCAATGATGAGCAAATCGGGCTGCATATCCTGCGCCCGCTCAATAATATGGCTGACATCCATATCGGTAAAAACCGATAAGTTTTCGGAATGGACCTCCATCCTGTTGGCCCGCTGTTTGATCTGTCCGGCCGATTCTTCCCCTGCGCAGTATAAAATTTGCAGATCTGGACGGGCTTTTCCAATCTGCAAGGCAAGTGTACTTTTTCCGACGCCCGGTTCACCACCAATCAACACGAATGAGCCGGACATAAAACCGCCGCCGAGTACACGATCCAGTTCAGGAATTTTACTCTTAAAACGCGCCTCTTCTTTCTGATCAATTTCCACGAGTTTCTGAGGGGCGTCCGTCTCTTCCAGTCCCTTTACTTTCCCTTTATGAGATGAAGATGATGATTTTCTCTCAATTTTAATCTTTTCAAAGGTATGCCATTTCCCACAATTGGGACAATGTCCCAGCCATTTTGTCGAGGTATGTCCACATTCACTGCAGACATACTGATATCTGGATTTTGCCACGGATTAAGACACTTTTGTAGCTTTTTTTTCCTGCTGAGGTTTCTGAGGCTCCTCAGTAAATTTATCGACGACCGAACGATTAATATACCAGGTAGTAGCTATCAGACCCAAGCCGATACTTATATAATAGCTGATAATACGCCATAAAAATACGGCCAGCCCGATGAAAGCCTGCCTATCAATAAGCGGCCCCTGAAAAACAGCAAACAGCCCTTCCACACCGCCACTACCACCCGGCGTGGGCATAACGAGAAAAGCCAAATTCATCGCTAAGCTTCGCAATAAAGATAAAATGACATTCGCCGGAAGTAAACTCAGAATAACTATAGTCGGTAACGCCATCCGGCACAACCAGGACATGACCGCGAGGAAAAATGTTTTCAGCAGAAATGTTTTTGGTTTTTTGCGCAATTCATGCGAATGTTCCTCTAACCGCTCTGCTTCCTGAGACATTTTCCCTTTCCACCGGCGCAAAAATGGAAGCCTAAACACCGTATTGACAATTTTTTTCAGAACAGTCGGATTTTTCAATACACTATATGCAAGCAATCCGGTATAGGTAAGCAGCACGCCGTAGAGAGCAAACATGGATGCCTGACCGATCGATCCAATGTCTTTTGGAATAACTGCGAAAAAACATCCGGCAATAAGCAAAACAGGGATAGTGAAGGCAAACCAGAGCTGATCGAGCAAAAGGCTGTACAAGACTATGGAAGTGGATTGTCCGAGTGATAAGCCTTCCTTACTCATTGCATAGGTGGCCAGCGGCGCACCACCAATGGTTGATGGCGTCACAGCCGAAGTAAAATCCCAGGCGAGTACCACTCTGAACGACTGCAGCCAGGCCAGCTTTTTTTCGGCCAAATAACGAATTTTAGCCGCTACGAACCATACCCTGAGCATGGAGACAATAAGAGCAATAAAAAGTCCGGGCAGCCGCTTGGGAATCAGGTGCTCTAATACACCGGGCGTGTACGTAAAATATATTACCGCCCCCATCCCAGCGAGGCTCAAAACAATGGAAATAAATAAATATTTCTTTGAGAAGTATCTACTGGGATTTTCTTCTATTTGTTCAGTGCGATCCGACAAAAAATAGACCTATTAATATTTTATCAACCGAAGAAGTTTTACATCAAAAAAACGACTGAAAATTTCAAAAAAATATAGATCAGTCGTATTTTAGATTCCGGGGAACCATCCCTCCATTTAAATCCTTAGACCGAAGAAGGATGGCATCCCAAAAGGAATCATGATGAAATAACCTTTTTAGAGTTAACGAGCGTACTTAAGCTGATAACCTAAAAGGCAGCGTTATATTTTAGAAATTAGTGCTAAAATCAGGCAACCGTGATATCTTCATTCAGATAAACATCCTGAATTAAATTCAACAGTTTTACGCCATCTTCCATAGGCCGCTGAAAGGCTTTCCGCCCGCTAATCAAACCCATGCCGCCGGCTCGTTTATTAATGACTGCTGTTCGTGCAGCCTGGGCAAAATCGTTCTCGCCTGAGGCACCGCCCGAATTAATCAATCCGGCACGTCCCATAAAGCAATTGGCCACTTGATAACGAGTCAAATCAATGGGGTGATCTGTAGCCAGTTCAGTATAAATACGCTCATCGAGCTTGCCATAGGAAGAATCACCCATATTCAATGCTTTATATCCACCATTATTGACCGGCTGTTTTTGCTTTATGATATCGGCCTCAAGCGTAACCCCAATATGATTAGCCTGACCGGTAAGATCGGCAGAGGAATGATAATCAGTCCCGTCAACCTTAAAAGCGCTATTGCGTGTATAACACCAAAGAATGGTAGCCATACCCAGTTCGTGTGCCCGTTCAAACGCCTTGGCAATTTCCTGTATTTGACGATCTGACTCCTGCGAACCGAAGTAAATCGTTGCCCCAATAGCTATTGCCCCCATATCAAATGCCTTTTGCACTGATCCGAACATAATTTGATCGTAGGTATTCGGATAGGTCATCAGTTCATTGTGATTTATTTTTACAATGAATGGAATCTTGTGAGCATACTTTCGTGCTACTGATCCCAACAATCCAAATGTCGATGCTACTGCATTACAACCGCCCTCTATGGCCAGCTTAACAATATGCTCCGGGTCAAAAGCAGCCGGATTCTTGGCAAATGAAGCCCCTGCAGAGTGTTCTATCCCCTGGTCAACCGGCAAAATAGACAAATAACCAGTCCCGCCGAGCCTGCCATGGTCGAACAATGTCTGCAGGCTGCGAAGTACTCTCGGATTCCGATCCGTTTGCGTACTTACTTTGTCTACAAAGTTTGGTTCGGGAAGGTATAATTGGTCTTTGGATATTGTTTCACATTTATGAGTGAGTAAATCTTCTGCTTCCTCACCTAAAAAATCTTCAATACTTTTATCTGTTAATGCCATAGGGCTGTTGATTCATTATAATTAAAATTTATTTAAGTAATAATAAGCATTTTATACATTCATATCATCAGCTAAATGGAAGGGTTTTTCCAGGAACCAATAAATGTTTATATCATTATTTAATATGCAATTATATTCCTTCCGAAGATTAACATTTTAATGGTCTATTTATTAGAACGCCATTATTTTTTTGAATTAAAAAATAACTTATCTTTTAAGTTGAGAAACAATTGCCTGCCGTAATCTATTTTGAATTCTCAAACAGGTACTTACTAACCAAAAATATTTTAATGCATTGTGAAAATAGGATCTATCGATTTAGGAAATAAACCATTGTTGCTGGCACCAATGGAAGATGTCTCTGACTCCCCTTTCCGGCTAATGTGTCGGCGAAAGGGTGCGAACGTTGTTTATACGGAATTTATTAGCTCAGAGGCGGTGGTGCGCGACACCAACCACGCAATCCAAAAAATGGAATACGACGATGAAGAACGTCCATTTGGCATACAAATTTTTGGCGCTCACGAAGAGGCTATGGAAGGAGCAGCTAAAATAGCCGAATCTCACAATCCCGATCTCATTGATATCAATTTTGGCTGCCCGGTATATAAAATTGCCAAAACAGGCGCAGGAGCCGGCTGCCTGAAAGACCTCGAATTGATGGAACGCATGGCCGGCTCGGTTGTCGATGCGGTTGAAGACAAACCGGTGACGGTAAAAACGCGCCTCGGCTGGGATGATCGGTCCATCAGAATTCAGGAAGTGGCACTCATGCTTCAGAAATTGGGCGTACAAGCTTTGGCTGTGCACACGCGCACGCGCTGTCAGAAGTATAAAGGCGATGCACGTTGGGAGTGGCTTAAAAAGCTTAAGAATACGCCCGGCCTGGAGATGCCGATTATCGGCAATGGCGATGTGACCAGCGCGGAGGATGCCAAGCGCATGTTTGATGAAACGGATGTGGATGCGGTGATGATCGGTCGCGGTGCCATTGGCGACCCGTGGATTTTTAAGCGCACGCACTACTATCTTGAAACGGGCGAACAAATGCCTGAGCCTACGGTCCGGGAGCGACTGGAATGCTGTGCTGAACAGCTGCGACGCTCAGTGGCTCATCATGGTGAGCGCTATGGCGTCATCATCATGAAAAAACACTATGGCAGCTATTTAAAGGGCATTCGTAACAGCAGGCAACTCCGTGCTGAGATTATGCAGGAAAAAGAGATGCAGCCCATTCTGGAATTGCTGCTCAATTTCAAAGAGGAAGAACTTTTTGCTGTAGCCTGAAATCCCTTATTCCATACTTTTTTTCGTTCCCGCATCCGTTCTTTTGTCCATAATTTCGATCGGTATCGCCTTTGATTGGGAACCGGCATACAGCGATATATGCGGAAAGGGGATCTCTATATCTTCTTCATCGAAGCGGGCTTTAATTTCTTCCTGAATCGTATTCTTGAGGAGGATAAATTCCTTAACAGGCACCCAGACCAGAAAAAGCAGATCAATGGACGAAGAGTTAAATGAATCAAAAACGATGAGAGGTTTGGGCTCGCTCAATGAATACTCATTTTTTTCAGCGATATCCATTAATATCTCCCGTACGTGACTAATATCTTCTTTATAAGCTACTGATATCTTTGCATTTAAGCGGCGTATCGGGAAACGGGTCACATTGGTCACCTGCGTCTTAAAAATCATTTCATTGGGGATACGCACAAATTGATTGTCAAACGTACGAATTTTCACTGAAAAAGCATCAACAGACATAACCACACCGGTCGTCTCGTTTACCTTGATGATATCATCGACCTTAAAGGGCTGTTCGGCAATCAGGAATAACCCACTGATAATATTTGAAACACTGGTCTGGGAGGCAAAACCGAGGGCCACCCCCACAATTCCGGCTGCACCAAGCAGGGGGGCCAGGCTGATACCCAGCTGATTCATCACTGAAATAACCATAATGATCAAACCGGTATAAAAAATTAACTTGCCGGCAAGCAAACCATAGTGACTGGTATATTTTTTTGTGAAAAAACTAATCGCCCATCGACGCAGGAGTAAAAGTATAGGCAGCGATATGAGCACAATTATACCTGCCTTAACAAGCAGATGAACGGTATTTTCCGTGAAAAATGCCTTAAGATTAGGATTAAAGAATGATATGTGAAAAAGAGCTATCATTTATCGAAAAATAAAATATCTTCAAAAAAATGCTTAAATGTACGAATACCGAATCCTCTTTTTAAATGCCTGCGCGGCTTGGTCAGCAGCATGTTTTTTGTTACGCCTTCAGCCAGTTTACCGGTCATAATCACGTCACTGTTCAGATCCTCACCGTGATAAACAATTTGGGTCTCATCCGCCCATAATATTGAGGGCTTCAACTGGTACATGCTCAATCGTTCTACCCGAAGACAAAAATGCTCAAAATTAAGCTCTTTTTCGGCTTGATTAGTGATTTGAATCGGGCACTGAACCAGGTTAGGTTTGTTTTCAACTTTAGAAAGATCACGCCGGGCCGTTGTCGTTGCATAGTAGCATAATTCTCCCTCAATGGGCGATCCGAACCATGTTCGTGATAATTTTACAGTAGGCAGCTCTGTCAGCTGATAATCATCCTTGGCGTTGGATACTCTGACCCACAGCGAAATTCTGGCAAATATTTTGATACTGGCACCGGGACTTACTTTCAGCGGGTATTCCGAATTAACAACGAGAGGCATATCAGGAAATACCGGCATGATCCGTACTTCATTCGATACAATCCTTGTTGCCCAGCGTGTCCAATCCAGGTTTGCCGGAGGAGTATCTTCTTTAAGCCGGCCTTTCAACTCATTCTGGAACCCATGGGTGATCCAAATTTCCTCGTCTCTGAATGTGATCCAAAGATGCAAATCTCCAAGCCTCCAATGGCGTACCTCCCCGTCCTGCAACGAAATCGTTCCCCATAAGGCCATTTCTGTATGTTTCGCTTCATCCGCCATCATTCAACTATTGTTTAGGCTCAATCACATCTCTGCCCATAAATGGTTGCAAGGCCTTGGGCACATGTATATTACCTTCTTTGTCCTGATAAGTTTCGATAAGAGCTGCAACGACACGTGGCAGTGCCAGGCCCGAACCATTTAAAGTATGCAGTGTTTCGGTATTTCCCTTTTCATTGCGGAATCGCAACTGCATGCGCCGTGCCTGATATGACCCAAAATTGGAGCAGGAGCTCACTTCCAGCCAGCGTTCCTGGCCCGGGCTCCAGACTTCCAAATCATACTTTTTGGCCTGTGTGAAGCCCATATCACCCGTACACATCAACAGCGTACGGTATGGAAGATTCAATTCTTCGAGAAGTGATTCTGCATAGGCGCGCAGACTTTCCAGTTCATCATACGCCGTATCGGGATGAACGATTTTAACAAGCTCCACTTTATCAAACTGGTGCAGGCGATTCAACCCGCGTACTTCTTTTCCGTAAGAACCTGCCTCGCGCCGCCAGCATGGCGTATATGCCGCATAAAAGAGCGGCAATTTTTCGCGGTCAATAATTTCGTTGCGGTGAAAATTCGTGACCGGTACTTCTGCAGTAGGAATGGGGAAAAACCCATCGCGCGGGATTTCGTACATCATATCCTCCTTGTCAGGAATTTGTCCCGTGCCCCGTGCTGAATCTTCATTGATAAAGTAAGGAGCCTGCATCTCTGTAAAGCCATTTTCAGTAGCTCTATTTAAAAAATAATTGATCAGGGCCCGCTGCAATTTTGCCACCGGCCCGATGTAAAACGGAAAGCCTGCTCCCGTAACTTTCGCTCCGCGTTCAAACTCAATCCATCCATTTTTCTCAACCAGTTTCCAGTGAGGCTGGCGCCATTCATCGTTTGCCGGTTCTCCCCACGTCCCTATTACTTCATTATCTTCTTCATTCCGGCCCACAGGCACCGAGGAATGGGGAATGTTTGGAATACGCAGCAGTAAATTTTGGCGTTTTTCCGCGAGTTTGTCCAAATCTTCCTCGAGTTCCTGAATTTGATCTTTCAGATTGCTATTGTATTCAATGAGCTTTTGGGCCTCCTCCTTTTTACCCTCACTCATTAATTTTCCGATTTTCTCTGCCTTGGTATTGCTTTCACTGCGCAGTGCATCCGTTTTTTGCACCATTGAGCGCCACTGTTTATCCGTCGATAATAATTCGTCAACATCATCAATATTTTCTTCCTGTTTATTCCGTATTCCCTTTTTTACGAGATCCGGATGCTCACGAATATCATTGATATCCAACATAATTTAATGTCCTTTTTTTGGTTAATAATATACAAGAGTTTGAGCAGGATATTATATCATTTTTGGTTTTTAAAGTGATGAAAATATACAAAATTAGAGTTAACTGTTCGGTTTCTTAAGGCTTGATTTCTTAATTAATTAAGCTTATAATATAGCATATATAGAATTATTAGGTACAAAAAAAATACCCATGAAACATAGTTTAGATAAAATAGATCTTCAAATATTAAATCATCTGCAAAAAGAGGGCCGTGCACAGCGAAATAACTTGTCGGAAATTGTGGGGCTGTCGGTACCCTCCGTTTCAGAACGAATGCGAAAGCTGGAAGAAAACGGATTGATACAGGGCTATCATGCCGAGTTAAATTCCAAACTTTTTAAATTTGATATTACAGCATTTGTTTTTGTTGAAGTTGACGGCTCGGTCAATTATCCCAACTTTGTTGAGAAAGCTTCAGGAGAATCTGAAGTTCTGGAGTGCCATTCCATCACGGGTGACGGCTCGCACCTGCTTAAAATCAGAACTGAAAACACCGCCTCGTTCGAAGAACTTTTATCGAGAATCCAATCCTGGCAAGGGGTAAAAAAATCGCGGTCCAATATTGTGTTAAGCACTCAAAAAGAGACACATAATATCCCCATCGAAAAAACCATTCATCCGGAAAAATAGATTTTCTTTCGGAGATTATCCTTCTAAACAATTTGTTTTCGCAGGCGTGCCACGGGGATATTCAGTTTTTCGCGATATTTGCTGACCGTTCGGCGTGCTACTTTATACCCTCTTTCTTTTAATTTTTGGGTGATTGCCTTATCGCTCATCGGCTTTTGTTTATCTTCGTTGTCCACTATTTCCCGAACGGCTTTTTTAACTTCACGGCTCGAAACCTGCTCTCCCGTTTCGGTTTCAATACCTTCGCTGAAAAAATATTTAAGTTCAAAGACCCCAAAATTGGTTTGAACATATTTGCCATTTACCACGCGCGAAATGGTTGATACGTCGAGATTCACCCGTTCTGCAATATCTTTCAGGATCATGGGCTTAAGGTTTTCCCCATGCTTAAAGAAATCTTCCTGCAGGGCAACAATTGTTTTCATCGTATTCATCAGCGTGTTTTGCCGCTGACGGATTGAATTTATGAACCACTGCGCTGATTCCATCTTATCTTTGATAAATGTCTTCGTTTCTTCTGTTTTGGGACCGTCTTTCTTTTTTTTCAGATTCTCCCACATTTCTTCATAACGAGGTGATATTTTAAGAGCCGGCACGTTTTGATTATTAAGCGTAATTATAAAATCTCCTTCGCCGCTTTGCCCGCCATTTGTATCACTATTTTCCTGGTATATCACCTCGAAGTCAGGTTCGATATAATTTTTGGTATCATCCACGGCATTTCCGACTCCCCCCGGTTTAGGGTCGAGTCCTCTTATGCAATCAAAGGCTTCCTTTAACTGCTCATCGTCAATATCAAGCTTCTTTTTCAGTTTGGAAAAATGTTTTTTTTCGAAAGCATTCCAATAGTTTTTAACGATTTCGAGCGCATGATTTCGTCCCGTTGCATCCGGATTCATCATTTTAAGCTGCACCTGAAGGCAATCCTGCAAGTCTTTCGACGCTATGCCCGGCGGATCGAGCTGCTGAATTTGTTTTCGTACATTTTCAACTTTTTCCTCAGATGTTAATACGCCCTCATTAAAAGCGATATTATCAACCACGGCCTCGGTTTCACGCCTGAAATAGCCATCACTGTCCAACGAGCCCAAAATTTGGGTGGCAATCAGCTTTTCTTCTTCATCTAAATCGAGAAGTCCTACTTGTTGCTCAAGCTCCTCCAATAAATTTTCATGATAGGGATTGGGCAAGTCACGCCAAGTCTGCTTATTCCCGCCCCCGTACGATCCTCCATAGTCATTGCCGTCATATTCGGTATTATTATCGAATTCATCCCAATCAACCTCGTCATTTTGATCGAGCGGTTCCAAATCTTCATCTTGCTCCCATTCCTCTTCAGCGCTCATTTCTTCCGAGTCAGACACTGTTTCTTCGGGATACTCCTCTTCCAATACCGGATTCAATTCAATTTCTTCCTTTATTCGTTGTTCGAGAGCAATTGTCGGCAGCTGCAGCAATTTGATATACTGAATCTGCTGGGGAGACAGACGCTGTTGCTGCGTCTGTTTCTGGTTCATTTGCTGATTTTGGCCGGCTTTAAGCATGTGCTAATCGATATAGGCTACAAATTAATCTTTATAATAATATCACGTTGCCAATTCAAATATCGTTTATATCAGATCGGCTTTTTAAAAGATACCAAATTCTTAAAATGAATGAAAAACAGAACGTATTTAAAGCTAATCTTCTCTTTAAAAATTAATTTTATACAATAAAGAAATTCTTTACATAAGAAGTTACTCTCATCTTTTCATTATGAACAATTATCTTGCCTGAAGATTTAATCTTGGAAGGGAATTACCAAAACTTAATATCGTAAACGAATAGAATAGCTAAATTCCCACAGTCATCTCTCCCGATCTTTTTGGTGTTTCGCTCGAATAGCGGAAGAGCTCAACCGTTAAACCGGGTTTTTATCGTCCCTCCATCACTCTTTTTTTAAGAATATCTGCCTAAAATTTTTATCTCAAGCATAAGAAGACATAATGTAGATTTATCGGAATTAATAAGTGTTTTCGATCGCAAAAGCTTATTGTAACTCAAAAATCTTACCGGCAGTTTGCCGCACGCATTGTTGCATTTCTAATTCTAATAATTTTGGCAAAAGTTTGTTAGAAGACATGTCAAGTTCATCACTCAAATCATCCACATGCTTGGCTTCGCTTTCCAGCGATCTGCAGATCTTGATTGCCATTTCATCCAAATCCAGCTCTTTCCAATGAGGATCAGCCGTCGTTTCATCATCATTCCGGGTATTGGCATAATGATACCACGGCAGTTCTTCCAGAATATCACCGGGCGTTTGCACCAGTTTGCCGGCTCCCCGCTTAATGAGATGATTGCAGCCTTCGCCGTTTATATTTTCCAGCGAGTGGGGAATCACAAATATTTCCCTGTTTTGGGTAAGCGCCGATTGTGCGGTAATCATACTACCGCCCTTCAACCCTGATTCTACCACCAGTGTACCCACAGACAATCCACTGATGATGCGGTTGCGCACCGGGAAATTACCGGCGTCAGGCGGCGTCCCGGGCGGAAATTCTGAAATAACAGCCCCACCCTGCTTAGCGATGGCCTCGGCCAGACTGATGTGATTGGCAGGGTAAATATTGTCAATACCGGAGCCCAGTACGGCTACGGTTTTTCCGCCGGCTTTAAGTGTTGCTTTATGAGCCGCAGCATCAACCCCGTAAGCCAGACCACTATAAATTGTTAAATCGTTTTTTGCCAGATGAGCACTGAAATTTTTTGCCTGCTTCAGTCCATATTTCGTTGCGCGTCGCGTTCCCACGACCCCTATTCCGGTTGTATCCAGAGCGCTGATCTTTCCCTTGATCCACAACAAAACAGGCGGATCGTAGACCTCTCGTAAAAGCGAGGGATAATTTTCATCGTGATAGGTTAGAATTTTTGCCCCGGCCCGTTGCGTTTTTTCAAGCAGTTGATCAACCTCATCCCAGCAATCAAATGCAAGAATAGTTTCCGCCAGAACCGGTCCGATACTTTCGATAGACTCCAGTTCGCCGGATGACATTGCAAAAACTTCGGTGGGGTGATCTACCGCTTGTAGTAAAACGCGAATGCGCTGGATACCCAGCTTCTCAACTAAACTTAAGGCTATTAGCGCTTCATGTTGATTTTTTGGCTTCTGATTCAATGTTTTTTACAGATTGTAGTTGTTCCCAAATTTTCTCCTTTAATTCATCGATATGATATCCGGTAGCCGCTGAAATCTGAACTATCGGAATATCGATATCAACCTCCTGATCCAATTGATAATTTTCCTGCAAATCCATTTTCGTGATAGCCAACAGACGTGGCTTATCGAGCAGATCTTTCCGGTATGATCCCAGTTCTTCCAACAAGGCATTGTATTCATATTCAATATCCTGCTGCGAACTGATCATAAAAAGCAGCAAATTATTTCGTTCGATATGGCGCAGAAACCGGATTCCCAGCCCGCGTCCCTCGTGCGCCTTTTCGATAATACCGGGGATATCTGCCATAACAAATGTTCGGTAATCCGGCATGGTGATGACGCCGAGATTGGGATTAAGCGTCGTAAACGGGTAGGAGTCGATTTTTGGCTTTGCGCCACTCATGGCTGAAAGCAAAGTACTTTTCCCCGCATTGGGAAATCCTACCAGCCCGACGTCCGCTATTAATTTAAGTTCAATTTCGATGGTTCTTTTTTCACCTTTTTCCCCTTCCTGGGCATGCCGCGGGGTCTGGTTAGTCGCACTGCGGAAATGCCAGTTTCCGCGTCCTCCTTTGCCACCTTTGACAAGAACCATTTCCTTATCGTGGTCCGTTATCTCTCCAATACGCTCGCTGGTGTCAGCATCGTAAATGACGCTGCCAAGCGGGGCTTCCAGGATGATGTCCTTTCCATCTTTGCCCTTTTTGCGGCTGGGTCCTCCATTTTGACCATCGCCGGCATTTACGAATTTTTGATAACGAAGATCCAGCAGGGTATTAAGCTGCTCATTTCCTTTTAAAATAACATCACCGCCGTCTCCGCCATCACCGCCGTCGGGACCTCCTTTCGGTTCGTATTTTTCACGCCGAAAATGCACTGTCCCGGATCCGCCACTGCCGGCTGTTACATAAATTTTGGCATAATCAGCAAATTGCATAAGAGAAAATTGTAAATGTTAAATGACAAATTATCAATGCTCGTCTAATTCATCATTAACCATCCGGCATTAAAATTATTCAAATTTATGAAGCAGCAATTTCAGCAGCTTAGTAAGCTCATCTTTCATCTCTGTTCGGTGCACAATAAGGTCTAAAAAACCATGATCGAGCAGGTATTCCGCTGTTTGAAAGCCATCGGGCAGATCGCGGCCAATAGTCTGGCGAATAACCCGCGGCCCGGCGAAACCGATGCGTGAACCGGGTTCGGCAACATTCAGATCACCCAGCATGGCAAAGCTCGCCGTCACGCCTCCGGTCGTTGGGTTGGTCATAAATGAAATATAAGGAACGCCGGATTCCTCGAGCTGCGCCAGTTTTGCCGAGGTTTTAGCCATCTGCATGAGACTCAGAATACTTTCCTGCATCCGCGCGCCGCCGGACTGAGAAATAATGATCAACGGAATTTCATTTTGGCGGGCATGATCAATAGCCACTCCCAAACGTTCTCCCACCACGGATCCCATGCTGCCGCCGACAAAATCAAAATCGAGGCAGGCGATAACTACATCCAGCTCATTCATTTTTCCCACGCCTACTCTTACCGCTTCGGAATGACCGGTTTTTTCCTGGTATTCAGTCAGCCGGTCGGTATATTTTTTGCGGTCTTCGAAGTTGAGTGGGTCAGAGGGTAAAATATCCTGCCCAATCTCATCAAAATTTTCTTCATCAAACAGAAAGGAAAAATATTTATCGCTTCCGATACGAAAATGATAATCGCTGAGCGGATCAACCCATAAATTTTCTTCCAGCTCACGCCGGTGAACGGTTTCGCCAGTCGTTGGAACTTTAATCCATACGCCCTCAGGCATTTCTTTCCGTCCGTCGGTTTGAATATTTTTGTCTTTGCGTTTAAACCAAGTCATGTGATCATTCCTTATTTTTAATGTCTCTCAAAAATAATGATTATGGCGGGAAGGGGAAACGTTTTATTTGAATAATTATTGAAGTCCTTCAGCAGGGTTGAAAATATTATAATTTCCGCTACGAATTTTGCACTTGGTTGGAGGTGTAATATTGAGGGTCAAAACGGGCGGGGCTGATTTTTTTGATGAATTTGTCAGCCTCTTGCCTGTGAAAGAGCTGAATAAGAGACCGAGCTGAAATAAATTCCTCATTCAAACAGTGCACCTTACGGACCAGCTTTTCCTCAAGACGCTCAATTCCTGTGCCTATGATGATATCCCCCGGCCTCACCATTGATTCAAATGAATCAATAGGGATCGTATCAACTTCAGTTGTCGCTTCTAAAAGGTTACCTGAAACATTGAATTTTTGATGATACACGTGCACCCGCCGCGCATCGATGATAGCGTGAATTGTTGTGGCTGCAAGTTTTTGCTCCAGGGCCGCACAGGCAAAAGAAGCAAGCGTAGGAACGCTGTACAAAGGCGTATCTGAACCGAATAACAATCCCTTGGTTCCACTGGCGGCAATTCGCAAGCCGGTATACGACCCCGGTCCTTCGCTTACCAGCACCACAGACACATCACCAAAGGAAGCCTCGTGTTCATCTAAAATACCTCTGATAAACAGAAAGAGCTGTTCGGAATGTGCATTGCGGGCATCTGTGCGTTTTTCAAAAACGTCACCCGCCTTATTTTCAAGAGCAACAGAACAAATATTTGTTGCCGTTTCGAGGGCTAAAATCATGTTGAATTATATAAAATTCTTTCCAGTAATATATTCAGTAAAAAAAGACCAATTTTTAATGCCTCCGTTTTAAAATTTTAACGTATGGTATAAATTTGTGCTAAATATACCATTCTCACTGCTCCACAAACCATTGCTCGTGGCTGAGCTGCACCCATCGCTGGTAAAAATTAAGCAGTTGGGGATACAAATCAGCAGGGAAATCTTTGTGATAAATGTTAATATGGATTTCATAGTGCAGCGTACTGCCGTTCATATCGTATCGTTCCTGCAGGATGGCTCCCGGCAGCTGGATCGTATGATCCTGCGGGATGGTTTTCAGTTTCATGCCATCGGGGAGCTGAATATGGTAGGAGAGATTGAGGTGTTCAGGAGCATCCAGCGTAATGGGCAGGGTACGTGTGCTGTCACTAAAGGGATTACTTTTTAAATATCCGACAACCATGGGTCGAAACTGGAGACCGCTTCTATAGCTGACAGCATAATTTTTTATATCAAAATTTGAAGATATTTTAACGGATGAATCGCCCCGCCCCGTTGCTTTTTTTATGCTCGCATCCGATACCTGCACCTTAGAGTAGCCGTCCAGTATGCCCTGTTTGATTATCAGGGGATTGGGCTCTTCTTCAGCCTGCTTTTGCCGTATTTTTTGCGCCGAGTATCCCGCATTCCTGGCCACCATCGTGCCGCTCAGATTGCCCTGACGATCGAGTTTCGCATGCATATTAACCTGTATAGAGTACGCACTTCGTGTGGGCTTGATATTGACCCACCGATAGCTGTTTGATTTCAGCAGCAGTCCGGTTTCATTAAAGGTATTTACCGGGATTAAATTTGGCTGACTGTGGGCAAAGCTGGCATCCATAAAGTACGACTTGCCATTAATCTGTGAATAAACCAACTGTCCGTTGAATTGAAAAAATGACGGGAAGGAACGATTGATGCGCCCCGACTTGCGGGTTGAGATGAGTAAAGGATGGGCATCAATGCCGGCTCCCTGCAGCATCGCCACTAACGTCTGGTTGATAGCTGCCTGGTTTGATGGCTGACCGTCTAATACCGCCTGATCACCGGCCTGGGTGAAAGGCACTTTACTTCCGGAATAGGTAACTTTTCGATTTAAATAATGAAAAATACTGTCCTGCTCGGCCTTTTTGTCCTTCAGGGTTTGGGCGATTTGCTGCCCCAGCTTGCGGGCTTTTTTATCG
>DASQZL010000213.1:0-2840 GCA_035638715.1 Balneolaceae bacterium | reverse complement strand
TCGGCAGATAAAATTTCGGCTGGAATTCCCAGTGATCTTGCTTTTTCTGCGGCTTCAGTCTCTTCTTTCAGGCCCTTCTCCGTCTTGCAAAGCATAAAAAGGCCATTTCGCTGAAATCCAAAATCCAGCCCCTCGCTTCTTTCAAAATCAATCAACAGGCTCCGATTTTGCAGCAGTAAATTTTTCAAAACGGGACCCGATTCTTCAACATGTTGCTTAGTTGAAGCCTGTTTAAATTTCCATCCCCAATTTAGTAATTCCTTGTTTAATCGCGGTTTGACGTAAAAGGGACTTTCGGCCTTGAGCATCCACCGCAATCCTTTATTAATCACACCGGGTGATGCCAATGGTACAATATGGCTGGGCACAATCATTCCCGCATTTCCATACGAGCAATTATCCCTGCCATCACCCCTGTCAACAACGGTCACCTGTATCCCGGCCTTCTTCAAATAATAAGCAGAAGCCAACCCTGCAATGCCCGCACCTACTACGATTACATGCTTTTTATCATTCATTTTAAATTACTTGAAATCCATAGGCATAGGGATCATCCTCATCGATCGTTATGGTATTATAACCATATATATGGGCCCATCCTTGTACACTGGGAATAATTGCGGGCTTGTCTCCCACCGTTGTTTTTTCCTCAATCCGACCAATAAATTTACTGCCAATGATGCTTTCGTGAATAAACTCCTCTCCTTTCTGTAATTTTCCCCTGGCGGCCCACTGCGCCAGCCGTGCTGAAGTCCCCGTCCCACAGGGCGATCGGTCGATGGCGTTATCACCATAAAATACAGCATTTCGCGCGGTAGATTCAGAATCCAGCGTATCGCCTGTCCACATGATGTGATGCAATCCATGGATCCTGCTGTCCTCCGGATGCTTAAAGGTGTATTTCTCGTTAATGCGTTCCCGCAGGACCCGGCTCCAGCGGATCAACTGATCTGCCTTAAAATCCTGCATACCACTAAAATTTTCCTGTGGATCGATGATGGCATAAAAATTACCACCGTAGGCAACATCAAATGTTATCGGTCCCAAATCCGGACATTCTATTTCAATATTTTTTGATTCCAGGAAACTTGCCACATTTTTTATTTTAACCGAGGTGACTTTCTCCCCTTCCATCTGATAATCAGCGATAACCAGGCCCGCCGGGACCTCTAAGCGAAGCTGACCCGATTTATGAGGTGATACTAATCCTTCTTCAATAGCAATGGTAACCGTGCCGATCGTGCCATGCCCGCACATGGGCAGGCAGCCACTGGTCTCGATAAAAAGGATACCGATATCATTTTCGGGATCAGCCGGCGGGTATAAAATGCTTCCCGACATCATATCATGGCCTCGGGGCTCGAACATTAATCCACGGCGAATCCAGTCGTATTCTTTCATAAAATGCTGGCGTTTTTCCGCCATGTTCTCTCCGTCGAGGAGGGGTCCCCCACCGGCTACCAAACGTACGGGATTGCCGCAGGTATGGGCATCGATACAGAAAAAGCGCTTGGCAGACATTGTGGCAGAACTAAAACGTTAAAGGGAGAAAACGCAAATTTTTATCTTGTGTACTCACCATCAACAATACGATGAATATCAAGAGGGTTATCATCTTTAAGTTCATCGGGCAGAAGTGACTGCGGGCAATCCTGGAATGCAATCGGGCGAACAAATCGACGGATTGCAGCCGTCCCCACAGAAGTGAATTTTGAATCGGTCGTCGCTGGAAAAGGTCCGCCGTGCTGCATGGCATGGCTTACCCGCACGCCGGTTGGTACACCGTTAAAGATCACTCTGCCGGCCTTTTCGCGGCATGTGTCAACCAGCTTTTTATGATCAGTAACTTCATCATTATTTCCTATAAAAGATACGGTTAATTGCCCCTGTAGCACTTCGGCAACTTCCTCCATTTCGTCTTCGTTCTGACAAGCAACCACTAACGTATAGGGACCGAAAACTTCTTCCTGCAGATCTTCACTGCCAAGAAAATCAGAAGCAGCCACTGTTGCCAATGCGGCCGTTCCATTATTATCTTGCTCTTCATCAGGGGTTGTTAAGACCTCAATTTCATTTTTTTGCAACATTTCAGCTCGTTTTCGGCGATAATTTTCAGCAATACCTTCGTTAAGCATGCATGCGGCTTCTGACTCCTTTAGCTTTTGTCCGAGTAATTGCTTGAATTGCTCCAGCCCATCATTCTCGATACCTATAATAAGTCCCGGATTTGTACAGAACTGCCCGCCGCCGAGCGTCACGGAACCGGCAAACTGATCGGCTAAATCTTCTGTTTCAGCTGACAGTTTTTCCTCCAGCAGAAAAACCGGGTTGATGCTTCCCATCTCGGCATAGACTGGAATAGGCTCGTCGCGCTGCTGTGCCGTTTCATAAATGGCTGTGCCTGCATTGTATGAACCGGTAAAGCCAACGGCTTTAATCAAAGGATGTTTTACAAGCTTTGAACCGACTTTTGCTTTGCCATTAAGTGAACTAAAGACTCCGTCGGGCATATTTGTCTTCTCAGCCGCTTTAAGAATAGCTCCAGCTACCAGTTCATTCGTTCCCAAATGAGATTCATGACTCTTAACAACGACCGGACAGCCAGCAGCCAGTGCTGAGGCCGTATCGCCCCCAGCCGTAGAAAATGCCAGTGGAAAGTTACTGGCACCGAAAACGGCTACCGGTCCAAGTGGAATAAGCATATTTCGTACGTCGGGAGCTCCATCTTCGGCATGATCAATGCGTGCATCCACCCATGAGCCCTCGCGCAGCAGATCCGCAAACAAGCGTAATTGATTACAGGTGCGGCCGCGTTCACCCTCCAGGCGGCCGTGAGACAG
>DASQZL010000212.1:0-9049 GCA_035638715.1 Balneolaceae bacterium | reverse complement strand
CAAAAAGTTACTATTCAATAGAATATCATATAAAAGAAATTTATGAAATCAGGGATAGCAGGAAAGATTTCAAGTGTATTTATCAATTCGAAACTGACGCCCCTTCTGATGATGGCGTTCCTGGCCATAGGTGTGTATAGTGCGTACCTGACCCCCAGCCAGGAAGAGCCGCAAATACGGGTTCCAATGGCGGATATATTTTTGAAATATCCCGGAGCCACACCCAAGGAAGTAAAAAGCCGGGTGGTGGTTCCAATGGAAAAGGCGGTTTCTGACATTAAAGGAGTCAAAGATGTGTATTCCACATCCATGCCGGGCCAAGCGATATTAACTGTACGTTTTAAGGTTGGCCTTAATAAGCAGACCAGCCTTGTCAAATTGTATAACGCGATGATTAAGAATATGGATAAAATGCCATCGGGGGTGGGCATGCCAATGGTCAAATCCCGGTCGATCGACGATGTGCCAATATTATCGCTGACGCTCTGGAGTAACAAATACAATGGTTATCAATTGCGGCGGGTGGCAGAAGAATTGGGATTGCGGGTAAAGCAAATACAAAATGTTGCCCAAACAAAGGTTACGGGCGGACGTCCGCGACAGATTCGGGTGATGTTAAACGAAAAAGAAATGGCTGCCCATCACATCGATCCATTGCAGGTAGCAAAGCAGATACAGGGCAACAATCAGCAGCTTAATTCGGGGTCGTTTAACCGGAACAATAAAGAATATCTCGTAAAAACCGGTAATTTTTTAGCCAGCGCTAAAGAAGTTAAAAAACTGATCGTCGGCGTTGATCATGGTAGCCCCGTGTATCTGGATAATATAGCGAAAGTCGAAGACGGTCCCTCAGAACCCACTCAATATGTTTCGTTCGGTATTGGGGCAGGCTCGAAAAAAGATTATGGAGTGAATAAAGCAGGGACCTATCCAGCCGTAACCTTGTCGATCGCCAAACGGAAGGGAGCCGATGCCATGCATATTGCTCATCGCGTGCTTAGAAAGCTGCACGATTTAAAGGGATCTCTGATCACTTCAGGCATGCATGTTACGGTTACGCGTAATTACGGTAAGACCGCTTCCGATAAAGTTAACGAATTATTGTTGCATCTATTTATTGCTATTATTGCCGTTACGATATTGGTCACCCTTACCATGGGATGGCGAAGCGGTATTGTGGTTTTTGCGTCCATACCGGTTACTTTTGCCCTGACTATATTTGTCTATTACATGTTTGGATATACGCTGAACAGGATAACGCTGTTTGCACTCGTCTTTGTTACCGGAATTGTGGTAGATGATTCTATTATTTTTGTCGAAAATATGCATCGGCATTTTCATATGAGGCGACTTCCCTTTTTGCAGGCCGCAATCGCCTCCATCAATGAAGTCGGCAACCCGACGATATTGGCTACTTTTACCGTCATTGCGGCGGTGCTGCCCATGGCTTTTGTGTCAGGAATGATGGGGCCCTACATGAGTCCGATGCCGATTGGTGCTTCCATCGCTATGTTATTTTCGCTGATGGTTGCCTTGATTATCACGCCATGGCTTGCCTTTCGTTTTTTAAAGTATGGGGAATCAGAAGAGGATGGCAAAACCTACAGTTTAAAGGATTCCTTTATCTATAAGGTGTATGTTAAAATATTTAATCCACTCATTGAGAGTACCTGGAAACGCTGGACTTTCATCGGCACAGTAGTGTTTTTGCTGATTGGTTCACTGGCATTGTTCTACTACCGGATGGTCGCCGTTAAAATGCTTCCATTTGCGAATAAGGAAGAAGTGCAGGTGGTCATTGATATGCCGGAAGGTACCACGCTTGAGCACACCAATGCCGTTGCCAAAGATATTGCCAGTTCGCTGCATGATATTCCCCAATTAGAAAATTATCAGGTTTATTCCGGCACTTCATCCCCGATGGACTTTAACGGGCTGGTCAGGCATTATTACCTCAGGCAGGGTCCGACTGTGGCAACTATCAAATTGAATTTGCTCCCGAAAGGAGACCGCAGTGAAAAAAGTCACGAAATAGCCAAACAAATTCGTCCCAAAGTAGATAAAATTGCAGCTCGTTATAACGCGAATGTTAAAGTAGTAGAAGTTCCGCCCGGCCCGCCGGTGAAGTCATCACTGGTAGCCGAGATCTACGGACCAAATACCAGGGAACAGCGAAAATTAGCCCGAAAAGTGAAACACATTTTCAATCACACCAAAGATGTAGTTGATGTTGACTGGTCGGTAAAGGCAGATCAAACTGAATATAAATTTGTCGTTGATAAGCAGAAGGCCGCATTAGCAGGCGTTTCTCCTCAACAAGTGGTACAAACAATGGCTATAGCACTGCATGGGAAAAATGTCTCCAAAATACACAAGGGCAGTGAAGTAGAATCGGTGCCCATTCATATGCAACTACCTGAGAAGCAACGATCTAATTTAAGTGATCTGAAAAAGGTATATGTCCAGTCGCGCACAAAGAAAATGATTCCCATAGCCGATTTGGTTCATGTAAAAAAAGAAGTGCAGCCCAAAGATATCTACCGCAAAAATCAGCGTAGGGTTATTTACGTAACGGCTAATGTGGCCGGAGCACTTGAAAGTCCGGTGTATGCCATTCTTGATATGGGACCTAAATTGAGCAGTCTGCAGATGCCCAAAGGATATACATTCCAGGAACTGTTCACTCAGTATCCCTTTTCAGAAGCCAATTATTCACTGCGGTGGGGCGGAGCGTGGCATATAACTTATCAGGTATTCCGGGATCTCGGTGCGGCCTTTGCCGTGGTATTAATTATCATCTACATGCTGATTGTCGGTTGGTTCCAGGATTTCAAAGTACCATTTATCATGATGATCGCCATACCGTTGTCGTTAGTTGGTATTTTACTGGGCCATTGGATCCTGGGGGCCTATTTTACCGCCACATCCATGATCGGTATGATTGCTCTGGCAGGTATTATGGTGCGTAATTCGGTCCTGCTGATTGACTTCATAAAAATCAGATTGGAAGATGGATTATCGTTGAAGGAATCCGTGATTGAAGCGGGGGCCGTGCGTACGCGTCCCATCCTGTTGACGACAGGAGCCGTCATGATTGGTTCTGTAGTAATGATTTTTGATCCTATTTTCCAGGGCATGGCCATTTCACTCATCTTCGGTGCCTTGGTGTCTACGGCGCTGACCCTTGTTATGGTGCCGCTGATATACTATATGGCCGAAAAGCATAATTATTCCGAATGATGAAAACGGATGAGCTATTAAATAGCGGACAAATTCAAAGGAGAAATTTCATTCGGAGTCAAATATAAAAGTTAATATCCTCATTAATAGTTCTTAAAAAATAAAATTATGAAGTTAGTTGCTTTAATGAGCATCGTGGAATATTCCGATGCTTTAAAAAAAATACTGGTAAAAGAAGAAGTGTCCGTATTCAGTGAAATTGATATTGAAGGATTTCGGCTGGATACGCAAAAGTCTATCGAAGAAAATTGGTTCAGTGCCACACAAATGGACGGCATCTATTCCAGCCTGTACTTTGCGTTTGTCCATGATGAGAAGGCAAAAAGTCTTTTAAAAGCAGTTCAATCTTATAATGAAGAGAATAGTGAAAATAACCTGAATCCAATTCGGGGCTTTTTGTTGAATGTAGAAGATCATGTGTAGGGACGATTGTTAACCCATATTGATAATAATAATTGCTCTGGAAAAAACAGAGAAACTTTTAAAACTTAAAACAGACTTCTTTATGGAACGAATTATACGTGCACTTGCAGGAACGTTAGTAACGGTCAGTTTAGCTTTGGGATATTTTGTCAGCCCATATTGGTTTTTGTTAACATTATTTGTGGGATTGAACTTGTTTCAATCAGCATTTACCCGGTGGTGCCTGGCAGAAGAGATCCTCAAAAAAATAGGTGTACGCACCCAGAACTGCTAATATTACATATTTTGAAGCTTTAAAAATGGTTCGACGGGGTTGAAGTGATATGATTTCGCATGATTGATTGACATTAATTGAGGTGCTTTTTCCTGCATGATCCATGATGAATATTCATATAATTTACGCAGTTAAAAATTATTGTATTACAAAAAAATTGATATAGGTCTTTAAACCAGAGTTTTTCGTACTGAACGATAGAGTATAATCCAATTCTACATTCACTGTGAACATTCGGGAAAAGATATCGGGGACTTTGTAATCAAAATTCAATGCTCGCCCAAGATGAATTTTGATATATCTACAATTTTATTCCTTCAACCTCGAAGAAACCATGAGAGCAGCTTGCTATCCCGATTTAAGGAACGGGTCAAATCAAACAACATGGGTAAATAGGTTTTGCAAAATATTACCGGTTGTATGCCCAAACAATTTTTCGGGAGCAACCCAAACATGTTCTCATTATTTGATCTTATAATACAAACCCCTTGTCGGATACGGTCATAAATAATTTATACATTTGGAGAGATCTTGAGATTAATAAAAAAGACGCAGTTAAGACTGCGCCTTTTAATGGAAAGTGGAAATATTAGATTGTTTTCAATATAAAAAATTTGCTTTTTTATAGGGCGACCAGTAAAATAATCAAGATAATAATAAGAAGGATGGCCGTTAAACTTAAGGTAATGGTTTGGCTGGCTTGTTCAACATTTTGCTGAACATAATTGGCATAATCATTGAGTTGATTATTTGATACTCGTTTATATCCATGCGTTCCATTTAGCTCATATTTTTTTCGAGCAATAGTAGCACTGAGTTTATTTAACCCTGCTTGATCTTTTTTAGAGAGATGTTTCATCTTCTCTGCTTTATTGAATGCAGTCAGCATGTTATCAAAAGAATTATTCAGTATGGAACGTTTTTTTTGCGGATTTTTTGTTTCTTTTACTTTTTGAACAACATTGTTAATATGATTTTTAAACATATTAATGGCTTTGCTTCTTTGAGCAAAGCCGCTGCTAACACCAAAAACAAGTAGCATTACTAATATTAGTCCCGCGCTTGAAGTTTTTTTCATAGTTTCCTTCAGATAATTTATTAACATTATGTTGGCTAAATAATAATGAAAAAAAATATTTGAAAAAAATGGTAAGAGACAGGACAGAAAGTATTTAATAACTTCATAACCAATTTATTTTCTGCCTCACTAAGTTGATTTTGCTTATTTAAGCTGTTTAATTTAATTATTTATATATAATCTAATTAATCGTAATTAAGCGAAAGTTACTATAAACTAAATAGTAATTATATTCGTTATACTAAAAAGATAATTTTGGGATGAATCATATAAAATATTAATCTATGAAATCTACCGTTGACAGAAGAGACAAAATAATCCAAAAAATACAAGACAAAGGATCAGCCAGAGTTGATGAATTAAGTGATGAATTTAATGTATCGACTGTTACTATACGTAACGATTTGGATTTTTTTGAAGAGAAGGGGTTAATCCATCGTACCTACGGAGGAGCGTTGCTACGCAATGACGTATATCGGGATCCTTCAATTGAGGAAAAGAAAAAAATTAATATTAATGAGAAAAGACGTATCAGCGAATATGCGGCCGGATTAGTTGAGGATGGAGAAGCCATCGTCCTCGATTCGGGTTCGACGACGCGTGAGATTGCTTTACGGCTGAAGGATAAAAAGAATTTAACCATCATGACGAATGCTATCAATATTGCATTAGAACTGGTGGGATCTGAAGGGTTGGAGCTCATGCTTACAGGCGGAGTTCTGCGGAATAAATCTTATTCGCTTGTTGGACCCGAAGCCGAGCGGACCATGCAAAATTATTATTTTGACAAGTTCTTTCTTGGGGTGGACGGTATTGATTTTGAGCATGGATTAACAACGCCCCATCCTCTTGAAGCCCAATTGAATCGGCTAATGGTTGAGCGGTCCAACACGGTTATTGCTGTTACAGATTCAACCAAATTTGGCCGTCATAGCTTTTCTTATATCTCTGATTTAGCTCTGATAGATATGATTATAACGGATGAAGGAATCTCAGAAGAATTTGAGAAAAGGTTAAAAAAGCAGGATATCGTCGTAGCCAAGGTTTAAAAAAGGAATAATTATATTTGATAATTTATTGTAGATAAGGGGTAAAAATTATAGCCTATCCTTTTGGGTATATAAAAAATAATTTTTACGAACATCCGGTATCTGATGGATTGGTATGCCGTAAATAATTTAGGCGTCCAGTAGCACCTGGTGGATAAATTGGCGCATATCTCAGCCGTTTTGTATGTCGTTCAATTAGTGTATTCCTTATTATTAACGTGAGCATTCTTTATCCAATGCGGCCCGACCGAATTTGATTCATCATTGACTGCAAATTTATACCGGACCTTTAGCAGTACCCGTCCGGCTCGTCCCTTGAAAATAAAAGTCCTACCACATTTTTTTTATTCCGGTGAGACAAAGAAAAATATTATTTGCATCGGATTAGCTAAATTGGGCAAGATGTTTTTTTTTTTGTACATTAGCTTCAATGTTGGCGCAACTCGGCACAAGCGGCTTTACATATATATCTTTAAATTGCCTGTTTTCATATGTTTAACTAATTATTAAGCGACTATTCAGGCACTTATGATTTTAATACATCATGTATAATAAAAAAATAGAAAAAGGAGTCTCCGATGAGAATGAATAAAATGGTACTCATTGTCATGGCAATTGCCGGACTTGGAGGTATTCTCTATGGTTTCGATCTTGGCGTTATCTCGGGCGCACTGGTATTCATGAAAAAAGACCTTTCCATTAGTTCAAACGAAGCCTCTCTTGTGGTTTCAGCTGTGCTGGGGGGAGGGTCGCTGGCAACCCTATTTTCCGGCCCGTTCGCAGATCGTTTTGGACGCCGCTTGTCTATCGATATTTCAGCGGTCGTATTCATTATCGGCACCCTCGTTCTGATGTTTGCCTCAAGTTTTGCCCACGTCATGGCTGGCCGCCTTATACAGGGCATTGGTGTTGGGATAATTACCATTGTGGTTCCACTTTACGTGGCTGAAACCATCCCCCCGAGACTTCGGGGCCGCGGCGTTACGCTATTTCAATTGTGTCTTACCTTCGGGATTCTGCTCGGCTACCTGATAAACTACGCCTTCCAGTCGAGTGGTGACTGGCAGTTGATGTTCGCAACCACGCTGATTCCCTCTGCATTGTTTCTGATTGGTGGGTTGTTTTTTCTGCCTCGTTCACCGCGCTGGCTGTATCAGCAGGGCCATGTGGACGAAGCGCGCGATGTATTGGCAACCATGCAGAGTGATACCGATGTGGATAAGGCTATGGCAAAGATGAAGGCTATCATCGAGGAGGAACGCAAAAAGTCCGGTGGCTGGGGATTGCTGTTTAAAGCCGGCTACCGCAAGGCTTTTTTTCTCGCACTCTCTGTAGGCATTCTGAATCAGCTGACCGGCGTCAATGTTCTGCTTCAATTTAATACGACAATCCTTAAGGCTTCCGGCTTGGATACGGCTGTGCTCGGCAGCACAGTCATTGGATTGGCAAATTTTGTTATCACTATTATTGCATTGTCACTGGTGGACAAGATTGGCCGGCGCCCATTATTGATCGTGGGTACTGCGGGCGTCACGATTTCCTTGTTGTTTATTGGGATTATGCACGCCTTTTTTCCACCATCGTTATTGGTAGGCTACTGCACACTGGCTGGGTTTTTGGTTTTCATTATTTTTTATGCTTTCGGCCCGGGCGTTGTGGTGTGGCTCGCCATTTCAGAGGTTCTGCCATTAGCTATCCGGGCGAAAGGGATGGCAGTCGCCCTGTTTGCCAACTCACTGGTATCAGCGGGGCTGGCCGCTATCTTCATGATTATTGTTGGTTTCGTCGGCTACAGTGGTACATTCTTCATATTGGCGTTTTTCGTTTTTCTCTATCTGCTGGTCGCCGTATTTCCATTGCCCGAAACCAAGGGCCGCTCGCTGGAAGAGATCGAAAAAGAGCTTTTCGCCGGTATCAAAACGGAGGAGCCATCTTAAGCTGACTGTTGAGCCAGAGGCATGCCTTGGGCACAATACTAAAGATTTGGTTATTCCGGGGATACCGACAGCTGTCGGGAGACGAAGAATCTCAAATGTGGTTCATGATCTTCCCTTTTCAACGGCGATACACCGTAAAAGTCAGGATTAATTCGTATAACTTGAGCTGGGGGCCGCCGAGGCGTGCCTGTGGTATAAAGATTATTACGGTGCTATTTCCATACACACTATTTACGCCCTCCATCTAAAGGTGAGTTCCTGGTTGGGGAAGCCTATCTCCAAGCTAAAATCCCCGGGAAAGAAGGCTCAGAGCATAGCTACGCAAGCCTCGGTTGGGAATAAGATGAACTTATCTCCATCTCAAATTCCCCACCTAATGGAAGCTTAGGTTTTAGATTTCAGGGATGGATACCAACGCAGGGCATTATCATGAAATATTTTCTCCATCACATCATCCGGCAGATTCATCCCGTTAAATGGCTTATCTACTTTTGGAGCCTGCATTTTATCACCATTTTGAAAGAAATCCCAGTGGCGGCTCCAAAGCTCATGTATGTGGTTTTTTAAGGCTTGATCGGAGAGATTTCCATCGTCAATCACATCCGTGCCGTATAGTATGCGATCCTGGTAGGTAATTAAAAAATTACGCACTTTTTCGTGCTCTTCGACCGCCTGATATTGCAGGTGACAAATTCGCTCGGCGAGATCTACGGCAGCATCGGGAAAGCGGTCCAGCCATTCGGCAATGCGGTCGACGCTCCACTCCAGGCTGGCCAGGTGCGCCCCGATAAATTGAAGATCGGGATGCTTTTCCAGCATATTGTTGCGCGCTTCAATTTGCTGCTCGTACGAAGGGTACTCCGGGTGCTTGTACATGTGGTATTCAGGATGCGCACGAAAATAGTCGCGATCGCCACTGACCGTCATCTCATCGACGGGAAGCCAGCAGTTTTTAGGTTCCCCAAGATGCCCCAGTAAAGGCACCGAATGTTTTTCGAGATAATCAAAAATCGGATCAAATGAAGGGTCATCAATCATCACAAAATTA
>DASQZL010000211.1:0-3352 GCA_035638715.1 Balneolaceae bacterium | reverse complement strand
TGCTTTTGATCATATCATGAAACAGGCCATCCCTTTCAAGGGACAAATTTTAAATCAGCTGGCTGCTTTTTCGTTTGAAAAAGTGAAAGATCTGGTTGCAACGCACGTTATTGACGTACCTCATCCGAATGTGACCATTGCCAAAAAATGTGACCCGGTTCCTGTTGAAGTTGTCATCCGCAGCTGCCTGACCGGCCATGCCTGGCGTGTGTACAAATCAGGCACGCGAACGCTCTGTGGGGTTTCCCTTCCGGACGGAATGAGGGAAAATGAGCGGTTCCCGGAACCGATCCTGACGCCGGCGACCAAGGCGCAGGAAGGCCACGATGAGGATATTTCTGAAGGGGAAATTCTGCAGCGTGAAATAGTGCCGGAGGATATCTGGAAAGAGATCAGGGAAAAGGCCTTTAAAGTTTTTAATAAAGGCCAGCAATTAGCTGAACAACAGGGACTTATACTTGTTGACACAAAATATGAATTTGGACTTCACGATGGTGAAGTTACACTTATTGATGAGGTCCATACGGCCGATTCCTCCCGCTATTTTTATGCCGATGAATATGAAGAGCGGCTAAAAAATAACCAGCCTCAAAAACAGCTTTCCAAAGAATTCCTGCGCGAATGGCTGATGGATCATGAATTCCAGGGGCTTGAGGGACAAACGCTTCCCGACTTGCCGGATGAGCTGCGGCTTAAAATTTTCGAGCGCTATGCAGAACTTTTTGAACAGCTGACGGGCAAAGAATTTCGCCCCACCCCCACCGATAATTTTAACGCCCAGCTTGCTGATATTTTTGGACCTTACGTTTGATTTGTGTATCAGTTGAATCGCAACTTCAAGGCGATTTACCAAATCGTGCTGCATTTTCGATATCGAATTCCGTAGAGGCGTACACAGATCTCGCGGAAAAGGAAGGTCATGGTTATCACGACAGACTTTGGGATTATTAATCAGCATGATTTCAAGAAAAGCGTTTTTGATTCTGATTGATTGATTTATTCATACCAATTGATCACATTTGTTCCTTTTTGTATAAACAAAAACGAACCCATAAATCAACGGTTGGTGAAAAAATGGCTCAATCCGGCTGCATTCCGCTAAAAAAAATTCGATGCTTTTCGTGACTCTCCTATTTCTGACGAATTCGGCGGAGCGGATTTTTTGTTGACGCTACATTCCACCGGATTCCTGACGCTATTTTTTTTCTAAGACTGGCGTGGGGGGAACCCTTTTATAACAATATTGAATCCCTCATCACTCTTTCCGGTTAACCTGATCTCAGCCATAACGTGCCTCCAGCGAAGATCAGACAAAATAATGCCCTTCTTGAGGAGGATTTCACATCCGGCGGGGAAGCGTTGCTTAATTTAGAATTAAGATCAAAATATTTTTTAGTCGTACCTGCATTTTAATTGCTCAGCTTCATTTTTTTCCTTAAAATATTATTTTATCATCAGGAGAACACAAAACTATGCAAACAATATTAGGAGCAGGTGGTGCAATAGGCACTGAGTTAGCTAAAGCATTAACCGAATACACCGATCATATCCGGCTGGCAAGCCGCAGTCCCAAAAAAGTCAATCCATCGGATGAACTCTTTGCGGCAGATCTACTGGATTCTAACGCCCTTCATAAAGCTGTTCGTAATGCCAAGGTTGTATATGTAACAATTGGTTTTGCTTACAACTATAAGGTTTGGAAAAATAATTGGCCGCCATTCATTAAAAATGTGATCAAAAGCTGTAAAAAAGAAGAATGCAAACTCGTTTTTTTTGATAATGTTTATATGTATGATCCTGATTTTCTGAATAAAATGACGGAAACAACGCCGGTCAATCCTCCCAGCAAAAAAGGCAAAATCCGGGCGGAAATCGCTTCCATGATTATGGATGAAGCCAAAAGTGGCAGCCTGCAAGCCGTTATCGCGCGTTCGGCAGACTTCTACGGACCTTCAATCAAGGGAAGCAGCATCCTGACTGAAATGGTATGTAAACCTTTAAGCCAGGGCAAAAAAGCCAACTGGCTGGGAGAAGCTGACTGCAAGCATTCGTACACTTACACACCTGACGCCGCTAAAGCCACTGCTTTGCTGGGTAATAATGAGAAAGCCTATGGCAGCATCTGGCATTTGCCAACTGCTTCAAATCCTCCTACCGGTAAAGAATGGATTAAAAAGATCGCTCAGGAACTGCACACTGAACCCAAATTTCGCTCGGTGCCAAAATTTATTGTGCGGATGATGGGATTATTCAATTCCGTTATGCGAGAATCAGTGGAGATGATGTATCAGTATGAACAGGATTATATTTTCAGCAGCCGTAAAATCGAAAAAGAATTCGGAATAGAACCCACACCGTATGAAACTGGAATACAAGAAGTAATTGGGGCTGACTACAAAAAAGAGTCTGAATATTAGAGACCTTTGCAGAACCCCATATGTCATCCCGATCCGCCCGACTGGCCCTGTGGAATGCCACAACGTGGCCCCGGCAGGCCGGGATTCCACGGGGCTGGCGGAGAGGGATCTCAAGCGATAATACTGTTTGTCATCATTGAAAAGGGATTATCAGGGACCACATTTGAGATTCCTCGTCTCCCGACGGCTGTCGGAATCCTCCGAATGACCAAATCTTTAGTATGGCAAAGCCCTCTATTATTATAATCAGTCTTCTATCCAGATTTATGAACTTCCCGATGGAACGATCAATCACATGCATTGCGGAGAATAAATTATCTCGAAATTAAATCATAAAAGTTCCGTAAGTTATTCTACATTAGTTGTTTATAAATGATTATTCAGCGTCATTAATCAACAGATCCGGCGGGTAAAACAATGGGAAACTACAAATTTTATACAAATAAACGCCGACTAAATCTCCAGGGAGGGTGTGCAAAACTTTTCCTGCTCCAGCCTTTTTTGGAGAGTGCTGCAGTCTTATTCAAATCGTTTTCAGAGCGGAACAGTAAGATAAGCGGGACATGTAGGAAGTTATGCTTTTCGGGGTTGCGGTGTTCGTCGGTCACCTGTGGTTGATGGTTAATGGTTAGTTGTTGATCATTAATGGAAGCGGCCGATGGAACATTACGCTCCGCCAACATACAACAATCCACCAACCACTAACAATATACAACTTACGAATAACCCCTCATCGCACGCCTAAATGTTTATGCGTCTGCAGGCTAATACCCCATTGCGGGTGCTCTTTTACATAGTTCACAATCAACTCGCGTGAAGACTCACGGCTCCACTCCGGCTGCAGCAACAGGTACGTATCATCCGGGCATTTTGCAGCATTTTTTTCGGCCCACTCCAGATCTTTATTGGTCAGCACCACCACTTTCAGTTCATCC
>DASQZL010000210.1:0-10969 GCA_035638715.1 Balneolaceae bacterium | reverse complement strand
CCCGATCCGGTAGACCTCTGGGAAACGGCCCCGTTTGAACCGACTGTACGTGATGGCAATATTTATGCCCGCGGTGCCAGCGATGATAAGGGGCAATCGTTCACCCATATTAAAGCGCTCGAAGCCTATCGTGAATCCGGCACGGATTTTCCCGTCAATATCAAATACATCCTGGAGGGCGAAGAGGAAGTCGGTTCACCGCATCTGGTGCCGTTTATTAAAAGCCACCAGGATTTACTGGCTTGCGATATGGTGTTGATTTCGGATACGGCCATGTTTGCCAAAGACACACCGTCAATCACCTACGGCTTGCGGGGGCTGGCCTATATGGAAATGGAGTTAACAGGTCCGAATCGTGACCTGCACTCAGGCGTGTATGGCGGCGCAGTAGAAAATCCGGCCAATGTACTTTGTGAAATAATTGCCAAATTGAAAGACGAAAAAGGCGTTATTCAGATCCCGGGTTTTTATGATGAAGTGAAGGAGCTCAGTGATGAAGACCGGGCAGCCTATAAAAAACTCCCGTTTGATGAAAAAAAATATAAAAAGGACCTGGGACTGCAAGACTTGCATGGCGAAGAAGGGTATTCGACGCTGGAACGCGCTTCGGCGCGGCCCACGCTGGATGTAAACGGTCTGTGGGGCGGCTATCAGGGCGAGGGTGCTAAAACTGTGCTCCCCTCAAAGGCGGGCGCAAAAGTAAGTATGCGGCTGGTTCCCGACCAGGATCCGGAGCGAATCGCGCAAATTTTCGAGGAATATGTAAAGGCTCTGGCACCCGACACCGTTACAATTGAAGTTACCGAGCATCACGGCGGCCATCCGTCCATCACAGATCTTTCTTTTTACGGGTTGCAGGCAGCTGCGAAGGCTTTTGAAGACGTCTATGGCAAGGAACCGCTTTTCGCGCGCGAAGGAGGGTCGATCCCCATCGTGGCAGATTTTCAGAAAATTCTGGGCGTACAATCCATCCTGATGGGCTTCGGGCTGAACAGTGATGCCATTCACTCGCCGAATGAGAAATTTTCACTCGAGGATTTTTATCGCGGCATCCGTACTTCTGCGAAATTTTTCGAGTTACTGCCGGAATATTCGTGATGCACATTAATTAAGAGCAAGTATTTCCCATGCGTTTTTCATGGAATATCAATCGCCTATTGGGACTCGTTGTGCTGACGGGATTGGTACCGGTTCTCTCTTCCTGTATCTTCAACAATCATACCAGCCGACCCCCAAATACCTACGCCTGCGATTTTCAGACCAATGCGGCTATTCAGGCTGATACAGCTCTTTTCCATATTAGCCCGGACAGCACCATAACGGCTTATAATTTTTCCGTGCAATCGGGCAGTAGTCTTGTCTTTCGTTACAACCATCAAAAGAAAGCGCCGGATCATGCCCGGGACGCCGGGTTCTCGGAAACGCTGGTTTTCCGGATACCGACCGATGTAAAAAAATTTGATTATCAGGACAAAAATTTCTCGCAGGCTGACGTTTTTTATCAACGCTCCTGTGCCTGTTCCATAAGCGGCGCCGGATTTAAGGTGACAAGCGGATTGATCCGCGGCGAAAGATTAAGTCCGGTGCACTGGATTATCCGGGTGAATGTGACTGTTCATACTCCGGATGGCGATTTCCATCTCAAGTTTAACCGTCCGTTTTATGAAAAGAATTTACTATAATCTAAACAGCATTTTGTGATCAGCGATAAACGCTTTGCATTTGGCTGGTATTGTTGCCATTCCATTTTTTTGCAGGTGATTTGAGCCGGGCTTAATCAAAAAAATGTGGTCGGATTTGTATGCATTCTCTCTTTGCAATCGAAAAGCTATTAAAAATAAGGAATTTTGACTGGTATCTTCCCGCCGATCATGATCAGTATCATTAAAAAATTATAATATCCAGTATGTTTGAAATATTCTGATAAAATGATACCATAGTGGAAAGGTTGGAGCCTATTCAAAAGTGCAATAAAGTAAGGCAACATGGAAAAATCATCGGGTCACAACATTGGTAGAGCAGGCTATGAAAAAATACTACAAAATTTACATGAAGGATACTTGTTAGTTGACCAATCAGCCCGTATCTATGATGCAAATAAAGCTTATTGCCGCTTGACGGGGTATTCCAAAGAAGAACTTTGTTCGATGAAGCTTACCGATTTACGCGGCAATATTTCATCGGAAGAGCTGCTGAAATTGCTTAACAGTATTGCCGAAGACAACAGCAAATCATTTGAATCCCAGCATCGTACCAAAAATGGCAAGCTGATCGAATTGAACGTCAGTGCTGCATCTGTCAACATTGATGGCAAAACCTATATTGCGGGTATGATATGGGACGTTACCGACCGGAATAAGGCACACCGTAAAATGCTTAATGCCAAGAAGCGATTTAAATCGCTCTTTGAGCATAACCCTCACTCGGTTTACATCATGGATCCGGAGGGAAACTTTCTGGATATAAATTCTAAAATGGAAGAACTTTCAGGCTATTCCCGTTCGGAACTGCTTGACCTCGATTTTGTTCCGATGATTTCGGATAAAGATTTGGAGCGTACGCAATATCATTTTAAAAAAGCGGCTGAAGGTGAAGTCGAGACGTTCGAAATTGTGGGCGTTACCAAGCAGGGCAGAGAAATACCTGTTCGGGTTACCAATTTTCCAATGATTGTTGATGACCACATCATTGGCGTTTTTGGCGTTGCCGAAGATATCAGTGAAAGACGTAAAGCCAAGGAAAAGCTACAGGAAAGCGAAGAACGCTGGCGCCGGGTCGTAGAGAATAATCCGCAGTGTGTGATTATTTGCATTGATGAAGCCATTCAATATATCAACCAGGCTGGCGCACGCATTTTTGGCTGTGATAATCCGGATGAAATTATAGGGCAATCGCAATACAATTTTGCCCACCCCGATGACTGGGAAACGATAAAAGCGCGCGATGCACAATTAATGAACAAACAAAAAGTGCCGCCGAAAGAGCAAAGGATAATCGATGTGAAAGGCAACATTAAAAATGTCATCGTATATTCTATTCCCATCCATTATAAGGGGGAAACCGCCATTCAGTCGGTTTTGGTTGATGTTACAGCACATAAATTGGCCGAGCAAAAAATTCGGAGTAGTGAAAGCTTAAAAGCGTCGATTCTTCAAACTGCTATCGATGCTATTGTGACCATTAATCACGAGGGACGTATTATCGAGTTTAACAAAGCGGCCGAAGAGATGTTTGGGCACGATATATCGGCTGTGATAGGTAAAATGGTGCATGAGGTTATCATTCCGGAAGAATATAAGCAACAGCACGTGGAGAGATTGCAACGATACCTGCAAACTGGTGAAGGTAAAATTTTAGGCCAGCGGAGACGCATGAGGGCTCAGCGGGCTGACGGCTCCATATTTCCGGTTGAAGTGAGTATCAATCGTATAAAGAACACAGATCCACCAAAATTTACGGCTTTTATACGCGATATAACCGACCGCGTCAAAAAGGAAAATCGTATCCAAAGCGCCCTCGAGGAAAAAGAGATTATGTTGCAGGAAATTCATCATCGCGTAAAAAATAATATGGCTATTGTTTCAGGCCTGATGGAACTTCAGAGGTTCAGGGTGGAGGACAAGAAACTGCAGGGAATTTTGCGCGAAAGCCAGATGCGCATCCGCTCGATGGCAATGATTCATGAAAAATTATATGCATCAGAGTCGCTGGCAAAAATCAACTTTAAAAATTATATCCAGGAATTGACGGAGCGAATTGTAGCAACAACCTCCACCAATCAAAAAGATATTACGGTTCATTACCGGCTCGATGAGGTACATCTGTCCGTTAACGACGCCATTCCATGCGGACTCATACTCAACGAACTCATCACAAATGTTTATGAACATGCATTTAAAAATAAGTTGACAGGCAACATACTAATTAGATTGAAACAACAAGACCATCACTTGCAAATTGCCGTAGAGGATAATGGCTGCGGACTGCCTGACGATTTCGATATTGACAATCGGCAAACGCTTGGATTGACACTCATCAAAACCCTGGTCAAACAGTTAAACGGGGAACTGCGCATTCAGCAGGGCATAAAAAATATGGGGGTCTGTTTTGAAATTTTTTTCCAGATCGAGTAACGGAAATCTTTAGGCAAAACGATCAGCCAGGCGGTTGATCAGATAACTGCTCTCTTTCAGTGCCTGCGTGGCAAAACGACCGAAAAAGTCCGTTACGGCTTCAAATTCTTTGACAAATCCCTCACGGTCATTATTCTTGACCATTTTGGCCAATTTTTGATTATGATCAATAAATTTCAGCAGCAGTTCGCGTCGCTCTTCATTCGAAAAAACAATATCGGCATAAAGTTCAGCGCTCTGGGCAAAAATTCGCCCCGTCATCATGAGTTCTGCGCGGTAAATAGGACTGGAATAATCGAGGATGTCTTGCGGCTTCAGGTCATACGTTTTCATAAACGAACCATGCAGCAGCGCCACAAAATGTCGCAAGCCCTGAACGAGATGCATCACATGGTCGTGTTTTTCAGGGTCCGCTTCGACAATGCGCATGCCCCATAAACGGGCCTGATCGACGACCCACCGCGATTTTTCAGGCTGTTGCGCCGGACACACAACCATCAGCTGCTTGGAAACATCTTTTACGTCCGGCCCGTGCATCGGGTGAAGCCCGAGTACCGGTCCGCTGTGCGCTTTTTTCATGGCCTCAATCGGCTCCGATTTGTTACTGGTAAAATCGGCCAGAATTGTTTCCTCGTTCAGTTTGGGCGCCAGCCGTTCAATCACATCCGACGTCACATTGATGGGCACCGTCACAATAGCCAAGTCCAGCTTGGGAGCGATCTCTTCCAGTTCATGCCAATTGTGCTTGTCGATGCCGAATACCTGATGGCCGGACTGCCGGATGATACCGGAGTATAGTCGTCCCATTCCGCCTTCAGCCCCGACAATAAGAATATTCTTGGGCTCCGCGGTAGCGCGCGGAAATTCCGCCGATGACTGGCTGGCCCGCGATGACGCCATAATCATACGCAGGAAATCTTCTGCCCAGTCCGGATCAATATCACGCTTCTCAGCCATCTCACGAAAAGCCACAATCTTTTCATCCTCGCGGCGGGGCGCAAAGATTGGTAGTTGATTATCGATTTTTTTCTCAATCACCTGATGCACAATTTCATTGCGCTCAGAAAGTAAATCGAGAATTTTATTGTCAATTTGATCAAGCCGGTTGCGTTGGGGACCAAGTTTTTTTTCGTCTGGAGTCATTTTATTTGTTTTGCGTGTATGCGATCGCTAACGTAATAATATTGTTCAATAATAATTTTTATTTCCCTAAAAATATGTGATTTTTAGAAAATGATTTTAATCTGTTTTCGTTAACATATGATTTGATGTTTCAGAAAGGCGGGGATTTTAAATCTCGAACCGTCTTTTTTCATTTCGCTAAATTTAGAGGGTTTAAAGCTAAAAAGTAAGTATATGTCTGGATTTGATTTACAATCGCCCTGGCCGCCTGCCGGTGATCAGCCTCAGGCCATCGAAGAACTTGTTGAAGGTATCCGTAAGGGTGATAAATACCAAACGTTGCTGGGCATCACGGGCTCCGGTAAAACCCGCACGGTAGCTGACGTCATCGACCAGGTGGAAAAACCAACCCTGGTGATGAGCCACAACAAAACGCTGGCCGCCCAGTTGTACCGCGAACTCAGTGACTTTTTTCCAAACAACCGCGTCGAATTTTTCATCAGCTATTACGACTATTATCAGCCGGAGGCGTACATTTCCGGACAGGACAAATATATTGAAAAAGATTTATCAATCAATGATGAAATTCAGAAATTACGCCTGCGTGCCACAAGTTCGCTGCTTTCCGGGCGGCGCGATGTTATTATCGTATCATCTGTGAGCTGTATTTACGGCATCGGCTCGCCTTCGGAATATGAGAAACTCATCATCGAGCTGGAGACGGGCAATGAAATACCGCGCAATACGCTTTTGTATGATCTGGTTGATCTGCACTATACCCGCAAAGATAACGATTTTGGTCGCGGGACTTTTCGCGTGCGGGGCGATGTGGTTGATCTTTATCCCGCCTATGCCGAGGATGCGCTGCGCATCACTTTTTGGGGCGATGAGATCGAAAAAATGGAAGTTTTCGATGTGGAGTCCGGCGATATTCTCCAAACAGTGGATGAATTTCGCATTTATCCGGCTTCTCATTATGTGACTACGGAAAGCCGGCTGGAGCAGGCGATCCAGCAGATTCGCGATGAACTTAACTGGCGGGTTGAAATTCTCAAGGATGAACAGAAGTATTTGGAAGCCAAACGGCTGGAGCAGCGCACGCTGTTCGATATCGAAATGATGCAGGAGATTGGCTATTGCTCTGGCATTGAAAATTACTCGCGATATCTGAGTAACCGTAAACCCGGCGAGCGACCCTACTGCCTGTTCGACTATTTTCCGGATGATTTTCTGCTGGTGGTGGATGAAAGTCACCAGACAATCCCCCAGATTTCGGCCATGTACGGCGGCGACCGTTCGCGTAAAATGGAGTTGGTTGAGCACGGTTTCCGGCTGCCATCGGCACTGGATAACCGGCCGCTGACATTTGAAGAATGGGAAGGAATGGTGAATCAGGCCATTTTTGTGAGCGCCACCCCCAGCGATTACGAACTGGAGAAAAGCGGCGGCGTCTTCGTTGAGCAAATTGTACGTCCCACCGGACTGATGGAGCCGGAAATTGAAGTGCGCCCGATTGATAACCAGATCGACGATCTGCTGGATGAAATTCAGAAGCGCGTGGAAAAGGGGCAGCGCGTGCTGTGTATCACCCTGACGAAACGCCTGAGCGAAGAGCTGAGCGAATACCTGAAGAATGTAGGCATTTCGGCGGCATATATGCACAGCGAACTGGACGCCATGGAGCGGGTTGAAGTGCTATACAAATATCGTCGTGGCGATTTCGACGTGCTTGTAGGTATCAACCTGCTGCGGGAGGGCATCGATATTCCCGAGCTCAGTCTTGTGGCTATTCTGGATGCCGATAAGGAAGGATTTTTACGCTCAGAGACCTCCCTGTTCCAGATCGTCGGCCGGGCTGCCCGCCATGTAGAGGGCAAGGCCATCCTCTACGCCAATAAAATAACCGACAGTATGCAAACGGTCATTGATGAAACTGAGCGTCGTCGAAAAATTCAGCAGGAATATAACGAGGAACATAACATCACGCCGAAAACCATTGAAAAAGAATTAAAGCCACTGGTTGATCCGGGATTGATTTCGGCCCAGAGTTTTGATCTTGATGAAATTTCTGAGGAAGAAGAGCCGCTTGAACGCGTAAAAGTGGCTGAAGATGGGATCAAATATCAGGCAAATCCGGCTATGAACGAGGTGGAATTCGACAGCAAAGAAGACTTCCTCGAATACCTGCAGGATTCAATGTACCAGGCGGCTAAGAATATGGAGTTTGAGGAAGCCGCCCGTATCCGGGATCAAATCGAACAGCTAAAAGAAGAATTGTGATTTTGATAACACGGTTATTAGCTATTTGGACCAATGTCATTCAACAACCAACGATATACGAATGAACGAAACCCTTACCTACCTCAAAAGTTTTTTTAAAGACAAGGATGTAGCTTCGGTAACCCCCACCTCGCGCTATTGTATGGAGCACGTGTGCAGACCGATTGACTTTGCGCAGGATATTACCATCGTGGAATACGGGGCCGGCGCGGGCGTGTACGCAGGCTATTTGCTGCCTAAAATGACATCGGGATCTCGTCTTATAATGTTTGAAACCAATGAGCACTTATTTGAGCAGCTACAAAAAATAGATGACAAGCGAGCCGAAAGTTATAACCAAAGCGTCGAGTTTGTTGATGAAATAATAGAAAAATCGCTGATCGGACACGTTAATTATATCATTTCGGGCATCCCATTTTCCTTTCTGGATGAAGAAACAAGCCTTCAAATTTTGCAGAAAAGCAGGCAAATTTTACAACCCGTTGGTCAATTCCTGGCCTATCAAACCTCCGGTCATCTGAAGGAGCCGCTCCATAGCGTTTTTGGCAATGTGTACACCGAGTGGGAATGGCGTAACATTCCACCGATGACGATATATAAATCCGTCAAAACATAAATTGGATCGCATCCCGACAGTGGGACTATAATACTGGCGCGGAATAGCACGAATTTTTTTCTGTGATATCCTTTTGCGTAGCCTGCAGTTCATCAGTTAAATAACAGTATGGTCAGCGATACCCTCCGAAAGCGGGATTCCCCAACTGGGAATTTTCCCGCCCATGGTATAATACATGGCTTTAAATCCCATCTTGAGGGCATGCGGCGTATAACCCATCTTCAAAATGCTGGTATCCCCGCCCCACCATTCATCCGTATGCATATAAAATCCGCGATGCCCCCCCATATCACCCATGCAAACTAATTGGAATTTAAGGGGCGCAATATTTTCTTCCGGTTCGTAGCCGCCCACTTCATTGCCTATTACTTTTGCCAGTACCATAGCCTCCAGGTGACCGATC
The DNA here is from genome assembly GCA_035638715.1 of Balneolaceae bacterium. GTDB lineage: Bacteria > Bacteroidota > Rhodothermia > Balneolales > Balneolaceae > SMO-BIN1. Next base: position 2,415 of record DASQZL010000210.1, on the reverse strand, counting down.
GATCCCAGTTTGGGAACCGTAAGAGCGGCAGCATCCCCAACGGCAAAGACTTCGGGATAATCGGGATTACGCATGTGCAAGTCCGTGATGATAAATCCCTGATCGTCGGAGATGGGTAATTCTTTCAGAAAATCGTGAGGCACCCAATTGGGGAAGATGATTTTGAGTTCGGCTTCCAGACTACTGCCGTCCATGAATTCGATACCATCCTCATAGAGGCGTTTGATGCCGCGGGTACTGTTTTTGTATCCAAAACCCATTTCCTTAACCATAGGCAACAGCTGATCTAAAATTTTCTGACCCGCATCTTCAGCAATAACTTCGGCCGGAGTGAACATCGTTATCTTTTCGGCACCGCCCATTCCCCGCTTTTCCAGCCAGTCGGCCATCGAGAATGATATCTCCACAGGCGGCCCTTCACACGCCGCTTCAGCTACCGGTACGTCGGGCAGTTTTTCGCTGTTTCCCTGGACAAATCGATCTGAACCAATGGCTACTGGTCCTCCCTTGTATCCTCCATCGTGTAAATACCGGCGAATTTTATCCCCGTAATACGTATCGGTGAAGGTATGCCCGTACTTGCCAAAGCCTTCGATTTCGTCAAAAGCCAGTCTATTGCCCAAAGAAATGACCAGATAATCATATTGTATATCCTCAACAGCGGAACCAGATCGTTCCACAGGCTTGAATCCCACGCTCTTTTTGTCGACATCAATTTCCTGAACTTCTCCCTGAACAAAGTCGATGTCGTCGCGATCGAGGAATTTGATAAATGGTAGATGTAATTCAGTTTCAGGGTTATTGTTATTCCATACTTCAATGGGAATATTTGGGATGAAAGTCAGATACGGATTCCGATCGATACAGGTTATTCGCACCTTATCTTTTGCATATTTCCGGATCAGCCGGGCGGTCGTTAGTCCGGCAAAGTTGGTCCCGAGAATTAGGACATGTGGTTGTGCTGTCATATTGGCCTCTTTTATGTAGGATTTATAAAGTTATAATAGACTTTTAATCGTTGATTTAAGTACAGATAAAAGGATGTTCCTTTTGTGGTGGAAGTCCTTACAATATTAAAGTCGAGGTTATTCTGTACTGGTGTTCAGAGACGATCTTTACCCTTGTAAGGGGTAAATATTTTGAAATTCCGCGGAAAGGCAGAAAAATTTACTTTTTTTCGATCAATTTCTGGCAGATCAATCTTCCGGCCATCTGGAACAACTACCAAGCGTCTTCAGCAAAGGGCACTACACATGGAAGTGTGGCGATATGACTGTCTTTAAATCTTTAAAGAAATGATTTTTTTAATATTTATTCATTTATAAAAAAATATTTGATATTGTTAATAATAAATGGGTTCTTGACAAACAGAATCCAAAACTAATTTATTTATTATAAATAAGCGGCAATAGAATGTATAATCAGCAGACTTCTTATATGCAGTGTTGTTGTATGGGGATGTGCTGTTGCTATTCGTTCTGTTGCCGGTGCTGTGGATACATGTAAGGAATAAATTTATACTGCCTTCTATTACAAGCCACGCATCCGGCAGGATGTGTGGCTTTTTTTATTGCACAAATCTTTTCATCTCAATTATTAATTAATCTCATACAATAAAATGGATACACAATTTGCTTATTGGGTCCCCAATGTAAGTGGCGGCCTTGTCATTACCGACTGGCCTATGAAAACGGATTGGAGCTACGAATACAATAAAGAATTGGCACAAACCGCGGAAAAAGTCGGCTTCGACTACGCACTGGCTCAAGCCCGGTTTTTCGGCAGCTATGGAGCTGAAAAACAACTCGAGGCTCTCAGCGTTGCTAATGCGCTGGTGGCCAATACCGAAAAACTACACCTGATCGGAGCCGTTCATCCCGGCCAGTGGAAACCGGGTCCGATCGCTAATTTTGTTTCAACAGCCGATAATATCAGTAACGGGCGTTTTCATCTGAATGTGGTCAGCGGCTGGTTTAAAGATGAATTTACGCGCTTTGGTGAGCCCTGGCTCGACCACGACGAGCGCTATGAGCGCAGTGAGGAATTCATTGAAGTGCTGAAGGGACTTTGGACGGAAGAGCGTTTTACTTATAACGGCCGTTTTTATCAAATTGATAATGCGCCGTGTGAGCCTAAACCTGTGACGCCTCCGGCTATCTTCCAGGGCGGCAATTCACAACGTGCACGTCGAATGGCGGCCCGCGTTTCCGACTGGCTTTTTATGAATGGCGGCAGCCTGGAAAAAATTAAAGGCATTATCGATGATGTTAAAGCTTATGCCGATGAATTTGGCACCGAGCCGCCGAAGTTTGGCGTGAATGCGTTCGTGATTCAGCGTGACACCGAGGCTGAAGCTAAAGCGGAGCTGGAAAATATCATCGAAAATGCAACTGAAGAGGCCGTGGAAGGCTTCAA
>DASQZL010000209.1:0-5710 GCA_035638715.1 Balneolaceae bacterium | reverse complement strand
GGTTCTTCTACTTTCCACACGACATTCATAGGCTGAGATCCTTCCCAGCTTTCGAGCTGGACGGGACCGACAAAGAAATAAGGTTCTGTTTCACCACGCTCATCCTTTTTATTATTTCTGATAAATAAAAGAGGAGTGATCCCTTTTTCCTGATGGTTAATATGACGTGCACCTTTTTTGGTTGATGGTCTTGTATTGCTTTGCGATTGCCAATGAAATAAATTCTCTGAAATGGCATAATCCTTATACATTGTTGAAGGAGAATATTCTTTTTCGCTTTTGTTTAGCGTGACAAAAAATAAATTACAATTTGTAGCTTCATTATAATAAACTCCCTCGCGTGGTTTATATAGTTTCCCTTTTCTTATATCCTCAAAAGCTCCAAGAATTTCATCTCGACTATACCTACAATGAATATCTAATGGAATACCAAAATCATTTTCCCAAGGAATAGGTTTGTGAGATACTTTCTCTAACAATATTGAAACAAGTTCTGAATACTCATTTCTTAAATGAGGATAGGCCCAAAAATTATCGAGCAAAGACTTAAGAGCGGTAATATCTGAAGAATCTCCAAACCCAGCCGCCCACATTTTTAAATATTTGCTTTCGGTCACGGTTAGGTCATCAATATTCGGGACCGATTCTTTTGAAAAAAATGAAGATGACCATTTCAATCTGTCGATACTATCGATATGAATACTTCGCATGATTGACCGGCCAAACGTTTTTTCTTCATCGGTTTGTGAAGTCTGTATTACACCAGATCTTCGCTTTAATTGGGTGAAATAGAAATCATTTCGATAAAGGTCATCCAGTCTTAATTCGGTCTTTTCTAAAAATGTTATTAATGAGTTTGGTTTGGAGACTCTTTCAAATAGCGTCTGCAATTTTGGCTTTGATTGAGATAGTGATTGCTTAATATTTTCAAGTACGATGTCTTGGCTCACCTTATCCAGCTCAATGGCACACCCTGTGGGAAGAACAGGAAATTCATTTTTAGTATGTCGAATCAATTTCCTTCCATGAAGATTTGTGATTGCTCGAAACTTATTGGCAAAGCTAAAATTATTATTAGCAAATCCGATAAAGTCTAACACTGTAAGGCATTCTTTATCATCTTCAAGTCGTAAACCTCGGCCCAATTGTTGTGTAAAAAGTGTCGTACTATCGGTTGGACGCAAGAAAAGAATGGTGTCAACTTCAGGAATATCTATGCCTTCATTAAATAAATCGACAATAAATATGACATTAATTTTTCCATTTTGAAGTTGGGTTACTGCATTATAACGTGTATCTCGATCGGTTTTGCCAGAAAGTGCAATGCTGGACAATCCTGCTTGATTAAACTTTTCCGCCATATAGTTGGCATGTTGCACGCTGACACAAAATCCCAATGCTTTCATTTGAGCAGGATCAGTGACCTTCTCCTTTATTTCGCCTAATATATAGGGTAACCTTTCATCATCTGAAGTATATTTTTCTTCAAGTTCAGTGATATTGTAGCGTCCGCGACTCCACCCGATATCTCGCAAGTCTGTATTGTCATGAACTCCAAAATACTGAAACGGAGCAAGCAAGCCTTTTTCAATGGCATCCCAAACTCGTAGTTCGGCGGTAGCCTGTCCACCAAACCAGTCCATTACATTTACTCCGTCGGAGCGTTCGGGAGTAGCAGTTAATCCGAGTAAATAATTAGGATTCGCATGATTTAATAACTTCCGATAGGTATTGGCCTCTGCGTGATGGAACTCATCAATAATGATGACATCATATTTTCCAGAATCAAAATCATAATCTTGCGAATGAAGTGACTGAATAGACGCAAAAACGTGCTTCCAGTCTCTTGGCTTATATTGATCCACCAGTAATTCGCCAAAGTTCGCGTCTTTCAGTACTTGCCGAAATGTGGTAAGGCTTTGCTGTAAAATCTCTTTGCGATGGGCCACAAAAAGAAGGGACGGTTTCTCGGTGAATGAAGCGGCATATGTTTTATAATCAAAAGCGGAAATAACAGTTTTACCTGTTCCCGTTGCAGCTACCACCAAGTTCTTATCCTTGCCCTTTAAATCTCTTTCAAGTTCAAGATTTTCCAGTATTTCCTTCTGAAACGGATAGGGAGTGATATCAAAGTACGTAAAATTAATATCGGTGGGTGTTTCTTTGCTGAGAGCTTCACTCAGTTTTTCCTGCTCTTCCTCCCGACGCTCATAAGCTCTAAACTCTTCACTATTCCAATAACTCTCAAAAGAAGCTTTAAACTTCTCAATTAAATGAGGAGTTTCAGAATTTGAAATTCGGACATTCCATTCCAAACCTTCCGTTTGCGCATTTGCGGAAAGGTTTGATGAGCCAACGTAACCCGTACTATAACCGCTTTCCCTATGGAAAAGCCAAGATTTAGCATGAAGTCGCGTGCGTCTGGTATCATACGAAACCTTAACTTTGGCCCCCATTTTCTGAAGCTCATCAATAGCACGCTTATCAGTGGCACTCATATAAACCGTTGTAATAACACGTATTTCAGCTCCTTTTTTTATTTGTTGCTCGAGTTCGTTTTTAATAAGTCGGAGCCCCGACCACTTTACAAATGAACAAATTAAATCGATACGATCGGCGCTTTTGATCTCTTTTTTGAGCTCGGAGCCAATCCTAAATTCATCCCGTGCGTTGACCAGTAAGGCTGATTGTGAAAGAGGAATTCCTGGACGTAATGATTCGTCTTCGACCTCAAACTTCGGGTTCTCTTTCTGAAAAAGTGAAAGGAGTAATTTATCAGTGGCAAAATTTTTAGAATCAAAGGAGTCGGAATATTCTGTAATTCTTTCAACGAGGGAATTACAGATTTTAAGTCCTTCCTCGACCCGGTTATTTTGGCCAATGCTATTGATAACAATCCGTAGCAAGGCTTCTATGTAGCTACTTGCATAGGTCGAAAATTCTTCGGGATCAACGTCATCAATATCGCTCAGGATTGCATTGCTTTCAATTGCGTCATGTTTCTTCACCGATAGAAGTTCATCGTAAAGTCCTTCATTAAAAGAATTATTCATCTACAAATAAATTTCTCGTGATTTCAACTTGCAGTTTTAAATTGCTCGTAGCGTTCCTCTAAAGCCTCAATATTTGGCAAGTAACGTGATATATCAGGCAACAAAATTTTTTCTCGGTCCCATGCCAGTGTATCTTCGACCCGCTCCCCTTTATTCTTTAGCCATGCGGAAAGCTTGATTTGATAATTGGGCTGTACAGCCAGTAAATTATGGTCAAACATCCAGTGATGCGTTTTACATAAGGCCAGTCCGTTGCGCGGATCATCATTTTTACTTTCACTCCACGGTATGATATGCGCACCTTCCACCAATGATGCCCCGTTCGGCGTTTTAACCTTGGTCCGGCAGACGGCACAGCGGTGATCATAATGTTCCCGAATCGTCAGCCCAAAACCTTGTTCTCGCTGTTGCGTCTTCTGCCAAGTGTAAAAATCCTCTTCATTACCGGCATGATACTTTACAAAGGGCTCGGCTGCTATCAATTCCAGTTGTTGCGCATAATTATAAGCGCCGATGTTAATGTTATGCAGATTTAGAACGTGCTCCTGCACTTCTTCTGAGAAATAATTCTTGAGCAGTGTTCTCAGAAATATCTTTCGCCCTTCGACACCACTCAATATTTCAAACAATTTTTTATTTATTTGGGCACAGGAAAGCCGGTTCATCAGCCCGCCTAACGAAGGTGAATTTTTATAGGGCTTCATACCTCTCTTATAACGGAGTTCCCAAAACGGTTCGCTTTTCATATGGAAGAAAGGGAGCGCAATGGTGGTATTTCGTTCTTTGCCCATCACATTGTTCCAGTAGTGGAAAAAGGTTTCAATCAGATCTTGATTCAGTATAATTTGAGAATCGTTGATCCAACCGATTTCGATGCCATCCAAAACGCTAAGCAACAAAAACGGCTTATGCGGGGCCCTACCTCGAGTACGTTCATCCCATAAGGAAGAATTACGGTCCGTCCGCAAATTTTTAATATGTCTGATAACTTCTTCCGCCACCGTAGCTTAATTTTTCCCGTATCAAATAAATAGTATAGATGATTTTTTCCAGAAATGCATCCGGTGATGTAGCTGCTATACCAGCGGAAGGCAGAGCGCTTCATCATTTAGAAATAGAGTATTCGGGGTCCGGGGGATCCGGAAAAACCAGCGCAAAAGCAAAAGCCGGATGAAAGCAGCTAATCGCTAAGGGTGACAAGCATATTCCATCTGGGAACCCCCGGTGCGTTTTTTCGTTCATTTTTTCCCGCAATGAAAAAATAGACAAGAAAACCCTTTAAAAAGGAAATGGTCATCCCGCCGCTCCCCGCTCAATGAATCTGCTGACTGGCGGAGTCGTTGAGATGTGGGATCCTGCGAGGGGCTTGTTTTCTAAATAAACACCATGCTATTTCTGAATTTACGAGCTCATTGAGATCCTGCGTCGGAGCGCAGGATGACGGGAAGGGAATGGGAATATTCCTTTTAGTGTGAACAAATCCCGATAGTTTCGTTGCCCAAAACCAGAACATACTTGTTTTAAGATCACAATTAGTAAGATCCTGCATGGAAGCAGGATTATTTTAATGGGCACAAGCGGACGTTCGCCTGCGTTAAAACTTTGGTCGGGCAGGTCCACCTGCGTTAAAACTTCGGTTGGGCAAGCCCGCCTGCGTTGAAACTTCGGTTGGGCATGCTTGGGCCAGCCGGTTTTTATATTGAATGAGAATCGAAAATTCTTAGTCTCGGAACAGCTTATGGAAAGAAAGGGTTTTAATTTATGGTTGGGAATAATATTATGGAGAAAGGATACCCAATTCGAGGAGTTTATGAACCGGGTGTTGTAATATTTATTCAGAATTATGAATAGGTTTTTAAATCACTGAACCGGGACGTTTAAATGGGAAATTTTTGACTATGCCTGCATCTAATCTTAAAAGCATCGATGATGTCCTTTCCGAACTCGATAAAATCATCGAGACTACGATGGACAAAAACAGCCCTCTTGGTATTTTTGCTTATGTATACCGCCGGACGACCGTCCAAGTAGCTCGCGGAATAGATGACGGCCGCTTTGAGGATGCTGAACGAATGGAGCGTTTCGATATCACTTTCGCAGGCTTTTATATCGACGCTTTCTGGAAGTATCGTAAAAGACAACCGATTTCTGAGGTCTGGGAGGTCGCATTCAACGCGGCAAAAGAACGAAATGCGATCATCATACAGTATCTGCTGCTGGGGATGAATGCCCATATCAATCTCGACCTTGGAGTGGCCGCGGCCAGGATCATGGACGGTGAGCCAATTGATGATCTGAAACCTGATTTTATGAAGATAAACAGCTTGCTGGCCGGGTTGGTTGTTGAAATGCAGCAGCGGATTGAACGCGTTTCTCCTCTTCTATTCCTGTTAGATTGGATCGGACAACGAAGTGACGAAGCCATTATCAATTTCAGTATCACAGAGGCACGGGATTTTGCCTGGAACTTTGCCCGGCATCTGGCAAGCGCCGACGAGAAGGAGCACCGGCATCTTGTAGATCATACGGACCATCTGATGGCTGATTTGGGCAAACTGGTCGCCCACCCGCCCGGATTGCTGGTGTCCGCAATCCTGCCGGTCATCCGATTTTTCGAGGAGAAAGATATGCGAACCGTGATTAAGGAAATTGAAGCT
>DASQZL010000208.1:0-2069 GCA_035638715.1 Balneolaceae bacterium | reverse complement strand
GCAGGGATCAGGCTTTATTGGAAATATGCGGGTACGAACCTTTTTGTCGTTAACCAATGGATTTACACTTCAAACGGATCCGGGCTCGGCCGGCCTGTTAAGTTCAGGTCCGCTGGAGGATAACAATAAAGCCAAAATGATCGGCGGGAGAATCAGCGTGACGCCCTTCTTTTCAAGTAATTTTGACATCGGCGTATCCGACTATTTTAACTCAAATGTGGGTGACAGCGGCACACCTTATGATGGCATTAATTCAAATGTTCTTGCTGTTGATGCCAACATAGCCCCAATCGTTCGCTCCCTGAAGGGATTTTTGCGCCTCCGCGGACAGGTAAATTTTGTTCACGTAGGCAAGGCAACATATATGAATGCCAGCGGCCAGCCTTATACGTTTGACAACAATAGTTCGGTCTGGTATGGCATGGTCGCCTATCAACCCAGCATGCTTTCCAGTCCATTCCTTCGCAGCATGATGGCTTCTTTTATGTTATCTCACCTAAACGTACCCGCCAAGGCCCGATGGAATGATATCAGTACAGGCACGCAATATGATGTTGGCCTAACCTATTGGTTTACCTGGCGGACGAACCTGAAATTTAGTTACAATATTCAGGAGAATACGATGAATACGCTTATGCTCAGAGTTAGCACACAAATTTAAAACCATATTAAAAAATAAGTGACTACAAATGAAAAGGTACATTAAATTATTATCCAGATACAAAATGAGACTGGTGCTGTTGGGACTGGTGCTTGGAATTGTTGCCGGTATTTATGGCTGTGCTACCACAAGTCCCAAAGAAAGGCAAGCCTCAGGCGCGCAACTTTGGGCGCAGGATTGCCAGTCATGTCATAATGCACCTCCATCAAAGGACTTTAGCAATTCAGAGTGGAGTGTCATTATCTACCACATGAGGATCAAGGCAAATATTACTGACCAGGAGGCGAAAAAAATCGAAGCTTTTTTGAAACACCAGTAGGATGATACAATAAGTTGGGGGATCATTGTATCTCACATATCACAGTGCTGGACGGTAATCGTTCTCATTTTAAAATAAATTGGACCATCGTTGCATATTTTACAGTATGAATGGTCTTTTTGCCAGACTGTAAAAACAAATACCCTCAGGATCCATTGTTTTCGCAATACCTTTAGCTGCCGGAATATTATTCTGAGTCTCGCCCTGGACACGATTGTGAGATTATTCCATAGAGTCATTGAACTATCAAGGTTCGCTTTTTAAAGTTGACCACTGACTACTTTTTTAAAACTGCCTCAATATGAATATCAATTCGCTTTTCGACACTGTAAAATAAAACATGAGGCGGTTTTATATTGTAGTCGGTAATATTCAGAGGCCAGCTGGCCCGCACCTGTACACTATCCTGCATATCCTTCAACAACCCCCGGATGGTTACCTGTCGTGATACGCCGTGAACAGAAAAAGTTCCCCGGACCGTAGCGGAATCTTTTTCCATAGACTTCGGTGTATTAGTATTAATAATCTTTCCGCTAAATGAAATATTTGGATTTTTTTTAGTCTTGAGGGCTTTGCGCATATCCCGGTTTCGTTTGTTATTACCCGTATCTATTGATTTAACCGGCAAGCGAAACGAAACTACAGAATCACTCAGGTTGATTGTGCCATGCAAGTCGTGGGCCGACCCTTTGAAGGAAAAAAGAGGCGTATGACCGGTAAATTCGGCATATCCTGCATGGGTGGTGTATGTTTGTGCCAGAAGTAATCCCGGTAACATCAACAAGCCCAGGAGAAACAACATCCGTTTGATCATGGCAGTTTACTCAGAAAAGTTGCAATTTATCTCCTCCAACATTACGCCAATTCTTGTCGTTCAGCTAAAAGCTTTTGAGACATTACATTTTTTCAACCCGGAATGATATTGCTCCCTTCTCTAAGACCTTATTTTTCAGAATTTCTTTGGTCATCTTTCCTTTGAAAATTTAATTTTACAGCTAATTCCGTGATCCCCGCCGGTTGGGAAGTCTTACAATTTTAGCGAAAATTTGGAAAGCAAGGGATGAAGGCCTAAAACGGGAAAAATAGCTT
>DASQZL010000207.1:0-3664 GCA_035638715.1 Balneolaceae bacterium | reverse complement strand
GTCAGTTCCGGCGGACTTTCATCCACTCAATTGGCAAAGAAATACAATATTGAAAAAAGTACGACAGATTATAATTCTGTATTGGAAGATGATTCTGTTAAAGGTGTTTTGATAACGACACGCCACAACCTGCATGCTGCCATGACCATTGATGCGCTGCGTGCGGGTAAAGAAGTTTTCGTAGAGAAACCGCTCGCACTTTCGCAGCAAGAGCTTTATGACATCATCGAGGCAAAAAAGGATTCCGATAAAAGCGTAGTTGTCGGCTTCAATCGGCGGTTTTCTCCTCATCTGCAGAAAATGAAAGAACTGCTTGGCAGCCAGCCCGGCCCAATGAATGTGATCGCCACGATGAATGCGGGACACATTCCTTCGGATTCCTGGGTACACGATCCTGAGGTGGGTGGCGGAAGAATCATTGGTGAGGCTTGTCATTATGTCGATTTAATTGGTTATTTGACCGCTTCGCCGGTGAAATCCGTATTTATGCAGGCGATGGGTGAACAACCAAAAGAAAATACTGACAATGCTTCAATCGTACTAAAATATCAGAATGGTTCAATGGGTGTGTTAAATTATTTTGCGAACGGCAACAAATCTTATGCAAAGGAGCGGATTGAAGTGTTTTACCAGGGAAAGAATTTGATTCTGGATAATTTCAGGAGATTATACGGCTATGGATATGGAGGATTAATTTCGAATCGATTATTGAGAACAAAACAGGATAAAGGGCACACTGAACAATTTAAGCGGCTTGTAAAAAATTGGGAGCAGGGCGGAGAGCCGATCATTCCATTTCGGGAAACCGTGAACAGTTCACGGGCAACACTTCTGGCTCTCGAATCGCTGAAAATGGGAGAAGAGGTTAAAGTTTAAGCTTAAGTAAATTTAAATTTATATTAGAATTAGATATAACTTCAAGGTTCTGCTTTAACAATTAAGATCTAAATAACTAATAATTCCAGCATTTTGAATAATAGAGTAGGGCGCTTCTGGAGAACTATTAAATATCTTAAGCCGATACAGCTACGGTATCAGTTTTATCATCGGCTACGAAAAATAGGTGGTCGAAATATTACGATCAGCGATGTTGAGGAACGTGTTAGGGCTATCCATAAGCCGCCTTCTATTGATTGGTTACCGGCCCAAAAATCGTATGCAGAGGGAGAATTTCATTTTCTGAATCAAAGTAAAAAATTCGAACGATCTATAAATTGGAATTTTCCGGATTTTGGTAAATTGTGGACGTATCACCTCAATTATTTCGATTATTTGATGCAACCGGAGATGGACAAGGAAACAGGGCTCCATATTATACGGGATTTTATCGATAATGAACAGCAAATTACCGTTGGTTTGGAAGCATATCCCACTTCCCTGCGCATCTTCAATTGGATCAAATTTAGTTTAAGGCATAATATAAATGCGTCTTCTGTTAACCAGAGCTTATATCAACAGTTACAGTTGTTGCAAGGGAATATTGAATATCACCTCTTGGGTAATCATCTTTGGGAAAACGGCTGCGCTTTGCTGGCGGGAGGTTTGTATTTTGATGAATCAAAAATTCTTGAATTGGCAAAAGAAATTTTACAGGAACAGCTTGCTGAGCAAATTTTAGAGGACGGCGGTCATTTCGAGCGTTCCCCGATGTATCATCAGCTCCTGCTGCATCGCCTGCTGGATTGTTATCATTTGCTATCCATTCACCCTGAAGAAAATGAAGACCTGGGAAAATTAATCGGAAATGCCATCGAAAAAATGACAGGCTGGCTTCAAAATATTACTTTTCGTAACGGTAGCATTCCCCGTGTAAACGATGCAGTGAATGGATGGTCACCTGAGACCGGCCAATTGATAAATTATGGAGAAAGACTCGGACTGAACATAGCTGATATCCTGCTTGGTGAAAGCGGATACCGGATGATAAGAGGTGTCGATTATGAATGGTTGATAGATGTAGGTGATATTGGTCCGGATTATATTCCCGGTCACGCCCACAGCGATACCTTTTCCTTCGTTCTGCATGTACATGAAAAACCGGTCATTGTGGATACGGGTGTTTCGACCTATGAAGAATGCGACAGGCGAGTGAACGAGCGGGCGACAGCCGCGCACAATACTGTTAAAGTAGGTAATAAAGAACAAACGGAAGTCTGGAAATCCTTTCGCGTGGGCAGAAGGGCGCGCGTGACCAGGTGTAGGGAAGAGTCAAATTTTATTGATGCTGAACACAATGGCTACAGGCATTTGGGATTGACCCACCGACGGATATTTAAGTGGGCCTCAGGAGGACTATTCGTAAAGGATTTTATTACCGGCAAAAAGAGCAGGATGTCAACCGCTTTTCTGCATTTTCATCCTAATGTGGAAGTTGAAGAACGGGGTGAATTTATCTATGCGGATCATATAAAATTAGCTTTTAGAGGCTATGAGGATATCTCGATCAATGACTATGATTATGCATCGGGGTTCAATCAGTTAATGGCGGCCCGAGTGGTGGAGATTAAATTCCGGGATGAACTGGAAACACGACTCATATTATGAGAATATTATTCATTACTGACAATTTCCCACCTGAAGTCAACGCTCCGGCAACCCGAACCTATGAACATTGTAAAAGGTGGGTCGATATGGGGGCGGAGGTGACCGTTATAACCTGCGTTCCCAATTTTCCGCAGGGACAGGTTTACGAAGGTTACAGCAACCGTTTGATACAGAAAGAAATAATAGATGGTATTCAGGTCATCCGCGTCTGGAGTTATATTGCGGCGAACAAGGGCTTCATAAAAAGGGCACTCGACTATATAAGTTTTGCCTTCTCTTCGTTTTGGGCTGGCTTGTTTCGCAGGAGTGATGTTATCATTGCAACTTCTCCACAATTTTTCACAACCTGGACCGCCTGCGCTTTGTCGACATTAAAAAGAGAGCCCTGGGTATTTGAGTTGCGTGATCTCTGGCCTGAGTCCATCAAAGCGGTTGGAGCTCTGGAGGATGGTCTGATTTATGATATATTAGAGAAAATAGAACTCTTTTTATATGACCATGCGGATCTCATAATCCCCAATACACCGGCTTTTAAAGATCGATTGATTGAACGCGGGGTAGATCAAGAAAAAATTCGGGTGATTCCGAACGGGGCTAACCTGAAGCTCTTCAAACCACAGAAAAAAAATGAGAAATTAGTGGCAAATCTGGGGTTAGAAGAAAAATTTGTTGTTGGTTATCTTGGGACCCACGGACTGGCACATAACCTGGATTTTATTTTGGAGTGTGCTGCGTCTTTAAATGAACCGGAATTGTTTTTTCTGTTTATCGGTGACGGAGCTGAAAAAGGAAATTTAAAAAGACAGGCTAAACGTCTTTTACTAAACAATGTGAGATTTTTAGATCCTGTTCCCAAAAAACGGGTGCCGGCCTATCTCTCGGTTTTTGATGTAGCCCTGGTGCCATTAAAAAAGTCCGATACTTTTAAGACGGTCATACCATCCAAGATTTTTGAGGCCGCGGCGATGCGAAAACCGATTTTGTTGGGAGTGGAAGGACAGGCGAAAAAAATTATTGAGAAATATAAAGCCGGACTTTGTTACGAACCTGAAAATAAAGAAGATTTTATACATCAGCTCAAAACTTTAAAAGAAGATTCTGTGCTTTATGAAACCATTTC
>DASQZL010000206.1:0-10069 GCA_035638715.1 Balneolaceae bacterium | reverse complement strand
CCTTTTGGTTACATCCGGCATCCAAACTATCTTGCCGGCCTGATGACATTTTTTGGACTGGCACTTATGTTCGGGAGCTGGATTTCATTAGGGGTGATAGGAGCTATGAGCCTTATTGTCTACCTTTATCGTATTCATGTCGAAGAAAATTTTCTGCAAAAAAATCTCGCTGGATACCATGCTTATTGCAAGGAAGTGAGATATCGCCTGATCCCTTTCATCTTTTAGTTTTTAGTGAGGGTAATCTTTTTTAATGCGCCTCTCTTAAAATTCTTTAGATTGAAGCCAACTTAATGAGGAAGAATGACTTTTACTGTGAATTTACCTTTTCCAACAATTCTTCCGGCACCTTAATATCCATGCGAAGCAGTTGCGAGGCGTGCGTTTTACCCTGAGCATCTAACTTGAGTGAAACCGTTCCCCCTCCGTCAAGACTTCTATGCAACACGAAATTAAGAGCTCCAATATTGGGCAGCTCATAGCGTTCAACTTTGCCCTTGCAAATATTTTTCATCTGTTCCTTGACTACCGCCGCGGTCAGTTTTTTCTTCAGAAACGGGTATAAATCAATATGACGGGCGATGATGCCAATATTGCTATCATTGCCCTTATCCCCGCTGCGGCCATGGGCTATATCGATAAGTTTTACCGTTTGCATAGAATTCAGGTTAAATAAATATAGTAGAGTTGTAAAAAGTTCAAAATATTATAATACCTCAATCTTATTTCTGTTTTACCAATATTAAAAAAATTTAATATTGCTATCAAATTTATTCATTGATTCTGTATTTTTATGTAGTAAAGGACAAATTATTTACCCTGCATGATCTCAGAGAAAATTTCATAAGATTTTAGGCGTTCATCCTCATTATAAATATGAGAAATTATCATGATTTCATCAGCTTTGGTTTCATCTTCAAAATCCAACAATTTCTTTTTCACCGTTTTTTTACTGCCGATAATAGAACGCGACAGCATTTCTTCAACCGCCATGCGTTCCCTGTAATTCCAGATTTCTTTCATGTTTTCAACCGGCGGTGGCATCGGATCGCGTTCCCCGGTCACCACGCCCATCATCATTTGTTTGAGCGAAGTGGCCAGCCATTCTGCGCGCTCATCCGTTTCGGCTGCGACAACATTCAGGCAGGTCATCGTATAGGGTTCATCCAACTGTTTGGAAGGGGTAAAGTTTTCATGATATATTTTCAAGGCCGGCAGTAGTTGTTGTGGGGCAAAATGGCTGGCAAAAACATAAGGCAGTCCCAAAGCTGCAGCCAGACGTGCGCTATCCGTGCTGGAACCCAAAACCCAAAGAGGTACGTTGGTCCCCATGCCGGGAATGGCACGAATATCGTCATTTTCACTTTGCTCAGAAAAATAGCGCTGCAATTTTTTAATATTATCCGGGAAATGACGAACCTGGTTCATCCGGTCGGGCCGGATTTCCTGCGCCGTTGCCTGGTCCGAGCCCGGTGCGCGTCCCAGTCCCAGATCAATGCGGCCGGGATAAAGAGTGGCCAGCGTACCAAACTGCTCCGCAATAACAAGCGGTGAGTGATTGGGCAGCATTATGCCCCCGGAGCCGATCCGCATGGACTCGGTGGCTTCGGCCATGTGTCCGATGAGTACCGCCGTAGCTGAACTGGCAATGTTTTCCATATTGTGATGTTCAGCCAACCAAAATCTGGAATAACCGAGTTCTTCTGCCTTTATGGCTAAATTTCGGGTACCGCGAATGGCATCACCCGGTGCTTGCCCTTCAGTGATGATTGCCAAATCCAAAATGGAGTATTTGATATTTTGAAGCGAAGTTGAATTCATGAAATATCGAATTTATTGTTCGTTTTTTATACCAAAATTTTTACGCCGTTCTTTAATTGAGTACACACCCGAAAACATTGCATCCAAAGATGATCGGAGAAATTCTTAAATTGGTATCACTTAAAGTAATTTTTTTCATTATCGTACGTTATCATAATCGCTTGCATGATTTCAGATTCACTCAAACAATAGATCAGGCCATTAAATTCACAGACACTCAAGTTAACGGATGGTTTGCTCTTTCTTTTTCATTGCTTAGAAGGGGATAAAAAAGATGGTGATCTAAACTAAGTGAATCGAAATTAATCGAGCTTTTTAAGTAAAAAAGGTTTAAACTATAATTATATATTTGATTTCCTCGCTAAGATTTACTTTTATGCCAATGGAGTCGGATGGGCAAGCATCTTGGTATTTTTGAGAAACGGGTGAATTTCTGTAATATAAAGGATATTTTTGCAATCAGCATAAATCTCCTTGTTCAGCGAGGAACATCATAAATTAAATAAGTAAGTGTAATAAAAATAGCATGGATTTATTTGATAAGCTTCAGGATCGACCAAGTCCGCTTGGTCAGTTTACATCAGATGGATATGGATATTATACCTTCCCCAAACTTGAAGGTCCGTTAGGTCCCGAGATGAAGTTTAATGGCAAAGATGTAGTCGTTTGGAGCATTAACGATTACCTTGGTATCGGCGGTCGGACTGATGTTAAAGATTACGATGCTAAAGTAGCTGAAAAATATGGCTTTAGCGCCCCGATGGGCTCCCGCCTCATGACGGGAAATTCAGACAATCATGAAAAACTTGAAGAGGAACTCGCTGACTTTGTGCATAAACCATCAGCCCTTTTGCTCAACTACGGCTACCAGGGCATCATGAGTGTTATTCATGCGCTGGTTGACAGAAATGATTTTTTGATTTATGATGAATTAAGCCACGCCTGCATAGTAGATGGCAAGCAGTTGGCTATGGCTGAAAAGTTTGTTTTTAAACACAATGATATTGACAGTTTTGAAAAACAGCTGAAGCGCGCGCACGAACGATCAGGTAGCAACTCCTCTATCCTCGTCGTAACAGAAGGCGCATTCGGCATGACCGGCGACCTTGGCATACTTAAAGAAATGATAGCGCTGAAAGACAAATATCCCTTCCGCCTGCTGGTTGATGATGCGCACGGACTCGGAACGATGGGAGAAGACGGCTCCGGCACAGGAACTCACCTCGGATGCCAGGATGGCATTGATCTCTACTTCGGTACCTTCGCAAAATCATTTGCCTTAATCGGGGCTTTTGTAGCCACCGAACCGCGGGCGGTAGAATTTTTGAAAGCCAATGCCCGCAGCCAGATTTTCGCCAAATCTGTACCCATGCCCATTGTAGAATCAGCCCGAAGGCGACTTGAAATGATTCGCAATCATCCCGAATGGCGCGAACAACTTTGGGAAAATACGCTAAAACTGCGCGAAGGATTGAAAGATATCGGCTACAATGTGCTCCCGGCTGAATCCCCGGTTACCCCGGTATTAACACAGGGCAGTACTGATCTCTGTACAACGATCATGAAAAAATTACGCGAAGAACACGGTGTTTTTGTAAGTGGTGTCGCCTATCCCGTTGTACCAAAAGGGACCGTATTAATTCGGTTGATTCCGACCGCCACTCATACCGACAAGCATATCCAGCAAACCCTAAAAGGCTTCGACGCCATCAAAGATGTAGTGTTTAAAGCTGCTAAGGAATCCGAACGGATGACTGCGTAGTCATAATTGTGAATGTTGAATGGTGAATGTTGAATGGTGAATTTTCCTGATAAACAAATTCAACATTAGTCATTTATCATTAAACATTCCAAAATCTACATCTCTTCCGGGGCATTGATCCCCAGAATGCCCAGCCCATTGGCGAGTACCTGAGCAACAGCTTTAGCAAGTGCGGTGCGCGCCTGAACCAGCTGCTCTTTTTCGCCCAGAATGCGGCAATCGTGATAAAAAGAGGTGAAATCGTTGGCAAGCTCATCCAGATAATTGATCAGACGGTGGGGTTCACGGCTTTCAGCGGCACTTTCAATCATTTCAGGGAAGCGAATCATAGTTTTGATGAGCTGAATTTCACTTTCGTGCGTAAGAATATCGAGTTCAGGCATACCCTTGAAATCGTATTTTTCCTCCACTTTTCGAAGGATACTGTGGATACGAGCATGGGCATATTGAAGATAAAAAACCGGATTTTTTTCCCCTTCTTCCTTCGCGGCTGCGATATCAAATTCCAGATGGGTATTGGGCGAGCGCATTAAAAAGAAAAAGCGGGCAACGTCGGCGCCGACTTCATCCATGAGTTCATCAAGCGTAACAAAATTGGCCTTGCGCGTGCTCATTTTAAACGGCTTGCCTTCCTTGACGATCGTCACAAACTGGTAGACAACCACGTCAATTTTATCTGCATCATACCCCAACACTTTCAGACCCGATAGTACATCCGGGTAGGTATCAATATGATCGGCGCCAAAAATGTCGATGCACTGATCGTAGCCACGGTCCAGCTTGTTGGCGTGATAAGCAATATCAGGCAGCCGGTAGGTAGGCTCGCCACTGCTTTTTATGAGCACGGTATCCTTTTCCTTGCCAAACTTAGTAGTTTTGAACCAGGTCGCACCGTCTTGATCGTAAGCCATGGATTCATCGCGAAATTTCTGCACCACCTCGTCGATAGAACCATCATCGTACAGTTCCCGTTCGTTGAAAAACGAGTCCATGGAAATATTCAGCCGTTGCAGCGTCTTTTGAATATCCTCAAAAATAGCCGCTTCAGCCGTATCTTTAAACGGGCTTAGATCTTCTGTTTCGACAAGGCTATCCCCATTTTCTTGTACCAGCTCGCGGGCAATATCGCTGATATATTTACCCTTGTATCCATCATCCGGAAATTTAACATCCTGTCCCAGCTCCTGCAGATACCGGGCGCGAACGCTTTTTCCCAGCATTCGCATTTGTCGCCCGGCATTATTAAAATAATATTCGCGATCCACCTCAGCACCGGTCCATTCCAGCAAGCGTGCGATCGTATCACCCAGCACCGCGTTCCGCCCGTGACCAACGGTAAGCGGTCCGGTGGGATTTGCACTTACGAACTCAACGAGAATTTTTTGGTCTTGCCGTTTTTCTGACTGCCCAAAGGATTTTTCCTGTTGAAGAACTTTTCCAAGCTCATCATACAGGTAACTTTCAGCATAGCGGAAATTTATGAAGCCCGGTCCGGCAATTTCAACAGCAGTGAGTTTGCGGGAATCATATTCGAGCCGGTCTACAATTTTCCCGGCGATATTCCGTGGATTATCATGAAGCGTGCCGGCCAGCTGCATCGCTATATTGGCAGCCGCGTCGCCATGGCTGGGATCGTTGGGTTTTTCAATGATGATGGGCGGAATTTCCTCATCCGTTAACTCAAACTGATTGAGTGATTTGCGGATGATCCTGCGCAGGTAATCCTTCATGCGATAGCTTTTCTGTATTTAAAATTTGAAGGGGAAATATAAGGCTTTTAAATAATGAATATCGAACAAGGAAATCATCTTCAATTAAAAATTATAAATGTCAAATTAAAAATATAATCAAATACAATTTCATTTATTTAGGGTCACCAATATAGCACCAAGAATTCGTTTAAGTTCATAAATATCATAAATCAATTGTTCAACGCTTTCAGGAGATATTATCTCACTGTCTTTTAGAAGCCGCAACCAGTAATGTGTTTCCCTGGCCTCTTTATAGGCTACAAATAATTTCGCGCGGAAGTCTTTTGTTGATTGGCCGCCGATGGCTTCTTCAACATTAGCACCAATAGAGGTACCGCTTTTCAGAAGTTGCTTTGCAAATACAAATTCTTTGGCCTCATTTAATTCTTTAGATAAGCGTATAATCTTTAATGCAAAGGCATAGCTTTTTTCCCTGACTATATTCTTCTTCATAGCTATAAATTTTTAATTTAACATTTATAATTTTCAATTTTTAATTCCTAATTCAAAAGCCCTTTCGCTTTCAGGCTGGTGAAGCCGTCGCCGGCAATAATGAGATGATCATCCACCGGAATACCCAGCAACTTTCCGGCCTTGGCAATGCGTTGGGTAAGCCGGATATCGGCGCGCGACTCTTTCTTGTTGCCACTGGGATGATTGTGGAGCAGCAGGACGCTGTTAGCTTCGTTGACGACGGCCTGACGCATCACTTCCGCCGGATCGACGATAGTCGCTGTAGCGCCCCCGGAACTTATTTTCTTATAGCCGTCCACGATCTTGGCATTATTCAAAAAGGCTACGATAAAGACTTCTTTGGTAAGATCACGCAATTTGGGACCAAAGTAAGCAACCGCCTCCTCCGGACAGGTAATTTGAATTTGCTCACCAAGGGTGGCCACTTCGATACGGTGTGAAAGTTCAAAAACGGCCTCAAGCGTTAGAGATTTCACCTTGCCCATGCCGGGAATCACTTTCAGATCCTGCCAGCCCTTGCGGGCCAGGTACCGGAGACCGCCAAAATGATCGATCAGGGCCTGGGCCATTTGAATTACATTCATCTTTCGGCTGCCCGTGCGCAGTAAAATGGCGATCAGCTCAGCATCGGAAAGACTTTCTCCGCCGTGGTTCATCAGCTTTTCGCGCGGCTGCTCATCGGGCTGCATCTCTTTTACGGTTCGCTTTAGAAAATCGTCGGCTTCAAAGGTTTCAGGTTCTGACATAAATCAGGCTTTTTGGGTTGATGTTTATAGTAAGACAACCGACAAGCCTATTCCTTACAGAAAAATTTTGGAGAAGGGTGTGAGAAGTGAGATGTCAGAGGGAAAATGCGATATGGCAGACGCGAGACAACTGTTTTTTTTAAAAATTTTAATTTTTCCAATCACTTTATAGAGCAATAAATATATTAGTAGTCAGCAATGGCCTCGTTAATTTAAGGAATGAACAAGCTTCTCAAATTGCCGGTTCACGTCCGATATCGCTCAAAATTCACGCCGACTCATCAGGTAATAACTGACGATGAAGAAGGGAATGCATGAGGCAATAATAAACCCAAAAAGATTCCAGTCAAAATTGCTGAAACCATAATGTAAAATGGGTTGCCACAACTGTTGAAGTCCGGCCACACTGGGCACAATGTAGCTGAATACATTTACGGCCTGATGAGCTATACCGGATGAAATGTTTAAATCCTTCAGAAGTTCATTGCCGTGTAAAAGAAAAGACGAAAAACCGGTGACAAAATATCCGAGCAGTGCCCCTACCAGCCGCGAATCGGTAACAATGATAAAGAAAACTATGGAGATATAGTATGCCAACACATAAAAAGGGATTAAAATAAGTGCGCCGATATAGTATTGAATAGGGAAAATACCCGCCCCAAATGCTATTAGAATGGCAAAAGTGACAACGGTAATGAGTGAATAAAAGAGGGTGATTATTAGGACGGCAGCGAAATCGTTAAGAAAAAAATCGGTTCGCGATACAGATTTTGAAAAAATAAGCGCAGCCCGTTCCCTTCCGATACTTTCCGAAAAATGTTTAGGCAGACCGATAACAGATATAATCGTGATAACAGGGAGGGTCTGAAACATCATCACGTAGGCCGGAATTGAAAATTTGCCAATCAGAAAGACAAACGAATTACTGCTCACGGTGGTCCGTACCCCGCCCCATAAGGCAATGACCAGCACTAATAGAACCCCCAACAGAGGCCAGAGCCACAATACTTTGTTTTTTAAAAGCAAGCGAGAGATAAACCGAATCATGATTGCACTGAATTTTTAGATTCAAAATAGCTGAGGTAATATTGCTCAACAGAGCCGAATTGATTGTTTATTTCCTCTTTAGTGGCCGAATCAATGATGGCACCATCACGGATAAGATGCAGATTATCGCACGTCTTTTCTATATCCGACAAGATATGGGTAGTGATAAGGATGGATATATTTTCACGCCGCTGCCGGTCAAAAATATAATCCATAATGCTCTTTTTTTGGACAGCATCAAGCCCATTAAAAGGCTCATCCAGAATGTAAAATTGCCGGTGGCCCAGAAAAGTATGCATCAGGGCTGCGGTTTGGAGCATGCCTTTCGACAGATCCTTCATTCGTTTATCGAGATAATCCACGTTAAACGCTTTGGCCAGTTGCTCTATTTGCTCGTCATCATTGTTATCATCATCCGGATCAAGTTCCTGAAACAAGTGCAGCATTTGCCGGACTGTAAAATTTTCGGGAAACGAAAAATTTTCTGGCAAATAACTTACTTTTCGCCGGGCTGCTTTCTGAGTATGGCTTTCCCCAAATAATTTTATAGATCCCTGATCGACAAACCGCAGGTTGAGAATAAGCTTTAAAAACGTGGATTTCCCAGACCCATTCGGTCCTAAGATGGCGGTGAAACTGCCTTCCGGCACTTCAAAAGAATCGATGTTGAGCGTAAAAGCCCCTTTTTTTCTGGTTTTGCCATAAGTTTTTGATACATTGCTGGCTTGCAAAATCATAATACTAACACTGATAATTAGACGGATAAATGAGTCTCAAGCTTTTGTAAGCTCATTGAATAATCGTATGCATAAGAAACGAAAAAAGTTACAAACAATCATAAGCCAACCAGAGATAAATCATAACGCCGATCGAAGATAGCATATTTTCAGGGAATTATTGAGAAAATGCTTGCACATGCCTGAAATTTTGGGTACCTAATAATAAGCTCTTTAATGTGAATGAAACACAGAACTTTTTTCCAGTTGGCTTCCTTGCCTTATCCCGGACCTGAGTGTTCTTTATAGCGGCCCGCAACAGTTTATCTACATATTGAAGATTGTATCCGGATAATGTTAAAAGTGGTTTGTGTTTAGTCGATATTTCTTCACAATATGCTATCGGGATAACATAACACTTATAAGAAAATAAGAAGGATCCATTGGTAAAGCATTATAAATACATCATTATGAAATATTTTCGGCGATGGTATTGGCTAATATTCTTAGTCCTTTTCTTCGTGAATTGCCATACCGCACAGCATCCGGGCAAATCCGGCGATATGTCAGCACGAACAGCCTTAAAATCCGTTAAAAAGCATTTTCAGTCCATTAAACAGCTTGAACTAACAGCCAAAATGGATGAAACATTAAAGGCCGGGCCCGTCCACCGAAGCATGCATTTTTCAATGAATTATGCTATCGACAAACCTGGAAAGATTCGCTATGAGATGAAGCACAGCCAAGACCGTATGCTACATATTTCAAATGGAAACACCACTTGGAGTTACATCTCAAATACAAATGAATATACGAAGAAGAAGGCTTCAATGATTCAAACCCCTGGTGGCAGTAGCAGCCCGAAAGCCCGAAATATTAAAAAAGATATTAAAACACAATTTGCAAAAATATTTAACCCGCTTGCGGACAGTGTAGAAAAGATTACTTCTCTCGGAATGGATACACTGACCATGCCTGATGACACCAAGCGAATGGCTTTAAAAATTCAGGTAAAATATCATCGAAATTATAAGGATATAAAGAAAAATCTGGCAAAAAATCCGATGATTAAGAGGGTTAAATTTTCACCCACCACATACTGGATTGATACTAAAAAGCGGGTCATTCTTCGTAAATCAGACCAGGTTGAGCCGGTTTTTCAAAAAAACCGTGGCATGACGGAAAAAATTCAGCAAAACTTATTTTTTACTTCATATAATTTACATCCGGATTTTAACGATACGACCTTTAATTTTACCCCCCCCAGCGGAGCCCGGCAAGTAAAGAAATTGCAAGTTTCACAGACTCAGAATCAGCCAAACTCTTCATCACAGACCGGGAAAAAAGCAATAAATTTCACCCTGAAATCCTATAAAGGTAAAACCGTTCAGCTGAGCAATTTGAAAGGTAAAGTCGTGGTGCTTGATTTCTGGGCGACTTGGTGCGGGCCTTGCCGAGAAGAGCTACCTCATGTACAGCAACTTTACAAAAAAATGAAGGATAAAGGCGTAGTCATTCTTGGCATAAATAGTCAGAATAAAAAGAAGGTAAAGTCATTTCTTAAAAGAAATAACTACACCTTTACCAATTTATATGATGCCAACCAGTCGGTTACGGCAAAATATCATGTCAATGCCATTCCATCCGTTTTTGTCATCAACCGGCAGGGAAAGGTGAGTGCTCATTTATTAGGTTATCATACCGAAGCAATGCTGCGAAAAGCCATTAAAAAAGCCGGATTATAATCGGGCA
>DASQZL010000205.1:0-11517 GCA_035638715.1 Balneolaceae bacterium | reverse complement strand
TTTGTGCAGTCGCATTAGGGACATTCGGATTTATCTTTTTCAGGGGGCCAAAGCCCAAACCTTTTATTCCGGGTGAACATGTGGAAGGAGTCACCGGCGTATCAAGGAATCGTGTACCCAAAAATTATCCCAATGTTACATTTAAGGATGTCACAAAGCAATCGGATATCCATTTCAAACATTTTCTTCGCGGTAGTCGCTCTACACAATTGCCGGAGGATATGGGATCCGGCGCTGCATGGCTCGATTATAATAAGGATGGTTATCAGGATCTGATTGTTGTAAATGAACCGGGACCTCTGACACTGTCTGCCACCGAAGCGAAAGATGGCCAGCCTGATGTCACTCTTTATCGCAACAATGGAGATGGTACATTTACCAATGTCACCAAACAGGCCGGCCTAAATTTTCATGGATGGGGTATGGGGGTCGCCACTGCTGATGTAGATAATAATGGATATCCGGATATTTTCATCACAGCCTACGGTAAAAATGTTTTTTATCACAATAATGGCAATGGAACTTTTACCAATGAAACGAAAAAAGCCGGGCTGGGGAAAAAGAAAGGTTTTTGGACCGGCGCCAGTTGGGGAGATTATGACAAAGACGGGCATTTGGATTTGTATGTCTGTGGTTATGTTAAATATAGCAAGAACGTTAACCACCCGGTAATGAGTAGGGGGAATGACGAGGAACCGCCTCAGATTAACCCTTTGGATTTTTCGCCCCAGCGGAATCTGTTGTATCACAATAATGGCAATGGAACTTTTACAGAAACAGCCATTTCGGCAGGCGTGGCAGATACGATAGGTAAAAGTTTGTCTGCTACCTGGTGTGATTTTAATGATGACGGCTGGCCCGATTTATATGTGGCCAATGACGTCTCCGATAATGCGTTATACCGAAATAATGGGAATGGAACATTTACTGAGGTAAGTCATCCCGCCCACGTGGCTGATTATCGGGGAGCTATGGGGTTGGCGGTTGGCGATTGGAATAATGACGGCGATATGGATTTATTTGTAACGCACTGGCTTGCCCAGGAAAATGGCTTTTATATAAATAAGCGAAATACCATGGGAAAAATATCCGGGGGGCGGTTACCCATGTCGTTTCAGGATGAAGCAGAAAAATATGGACTTGGGCAGATTTCGCTTGATTATGTGGGATGGGGAACTTCATTTATCGATTACGATAATGATACTCATCTTGACTTATTCGTTGTAAACGGAAGTACGGATCAGATAAAAGGTCATCCCAAATATTTGAAACCGATGGGAAATACGCTTTATTGGAATGAACCGGATAAAAAATGGTTTGCTGATGTAACCTCGGTCAGTGGAGAGGCCCTATCCTATAAGAATGTCAGCAGAGGAGCCGCATTTGCGGATTATGATAATGACGGAGACGAAGACGTTTTTATCGTCAATAACGGGGGTAATGGAGTGCTCCTGCAAAATGATGGTGGGAACAGAAAAAACTGGCTGGAAGTTAAGCTGGTGGGTACCCAAAGTAATCGCTCTGCCATTGGTGCCAAGCTGAAATTAGAAAGCGACGGGACGGTCCAAATACGTGAAGTGGGAGTTCAGAGTTCTTATTTGTCGCAGAATAGCCTGATTCAACACTTCGGATTGGCAGATTTTGTCAAAGTTGATACACTGGACGTAAAATGGCCGAGTGGCTTGAGGCAACAGTTTCTAAATATCCCTGTTAATGAGCGTATAGCCATAACGGAGGGCAATAATAAGATAAAAACCTTGTCGAATCGCTCCAACCGTTAATTTGAAAATTATGATACACAAGGAATATTATATTATAGCAGCAATATTATTTTTGGCCTTTGCAGGTATATCCATTAATAAATATTTGTGGCCGAAAGCAAATGGTAAAAATACAAACGCTAAGTCACTCCATAATTCTTCTCAAACTTTCTGGGAATATTATAATAGGGCAACAAAATTAAGACTGACGAATAAAACGGATTCAGCCCTAATAGCCTATAAGAAAGCTTTGAAACTGAATCCACGGCATAAAGATGCGCTTTACTATATTGGGACTATGTACAAAAAAGTGGATAAGTTCAATAGCGCACGGAAAGTGTGGCAAAAGTTAATTGGAATAAATCCGCAGAGTGAGCGGGCATACAATCAGATGGGTAATTTGTTTTTCTGTGTACAGAACAAAAAATTTTTCAAGCCGGAAAAATCAAAACGGTATTTCATGCGGGCGGAAAATTTGAATCAGCAAGCCTTACATCCCAAGATTCGGCTGGGAGAAATCGCCGTTTATCAGAAGCGGAACGATGAAGCTCATGGTATTTTGAATAACTTATTGATGAATCAGCATAAAAATGCGGAGATCTTTTTTCTGCTTGGTTATCTTGATTGGGAATCGCACAATACACACAAAGCCCTTAAAGCCCTCGAAAACACTTTTGAGCATGCGAGTGATTTACATCTGACGGCGGATGAAAATGGCGGCGAAGCAAGTTCTGCAAAAAAAGTAGCATCAAGGAAAAGTACAGGTTGTGACCTCTCAATGAATTGGCTGAAAAAGCATTTGAGGAAGTATAGGAAACTCAATATAAGGGTTGCAACCCCGAAAATTTATCAAGCTTTTGACCAATATTTAAATTCTATACGCAGGGACATGGAGCATCAGTAGTTGGTTGTTTGGCTATTTGACTCAAACGCGTAGTTTCCTACTGCCGGGCTTGAATTTTAATAATGAATCTTTAGATCTGGAGGAGAAACAACCATCTGATATGCAGTAAATTTTAATTTCATTATTAGGCTCTGCAAAATCCTCTCCTTTTTGATGATCGAAGAATGTTCTGGCATTCCTTATTGAGTGCCCGCGGTCTTTACCTCTAATTCTTAACAGCAGATTGGGATGTAGTATCCGTAAAGACCACCGTTCGCGTCTTGCCCTTATAGGTTGTAATACTTGCGGATTTCATTTCGGGTGTTACCGCTATAAAACGACCGGAAGAGGAAAGAAACGAGGATCCGTAATGAAACTCGACTTTTCGTTTTTTCCCATCCTTAAAATGGATCACTGCTGAAGCATCCATCGCTTTGACGGGATATATTTTAACTTTTTTATGAAGCGCAAAGAGTTTAATCGGGCCTTTATTCTGGCCGGCCGCCACCAGATAGTTACCATGGGCTCCGCTGAGTTTAATCAGCGATTTTCCATTACCCGGAATAAAAATACCCGAGGAAGCTATGCTTTGAGGGGTGAATTTCCCTTGCCCGTTGCCAGACAAAAGTAAACCATTTAAGGCATCGTAAGAACCGCTCTGTATTATGGTTTTATACTCATTTCCGCTGAGCAAAACATCCAGCTTACCGTCATTATTAAAGTCGCCGGAAATCATGCCAAAGATCGGAGCAAACTGTGCCTGAGCGGGCAGTGCGTGCAAAGAGAATTTTCCATTGCCATGATTTTCGATATAACTGGTTTTCATATCATTGGCATGATATTTAAGCGCTTTTTTCAGTTGGTGACCGGATAATATATTCTTGATCGTTGCCTGTGCGTAAGAGCTATCGTTTTTAATTTTTTTAAATAGATCCGGAATTTGTGAGACCATATTATTGAATGAGTTAATCGGATATTCGTGTAATTTACCCTTTGTCCCGATTGCATAATGCGTAATTACCGCATCATGAATGCCATTATTATTGAAGTCTCCGGCATATATTCCCACTGGTCTTTTGTTGGTGGCTTTGAAGATGGTATTTGTCCCCAGATTTCCGGCTATATAATCCATTTTTCCATCATTGTTAAAGTCTCCTGCCACAAGACTGTTCCACCATCCCACCTTATCGGCAATTCCTGAACTGTGAGTAATATTGACAAACTTTTTCCCATGCTCGTTCTTCAGGATGGTAATAGGCATCCACTTGCCACAGAGGATCAGATCGGGCCAGCCATCGTTGTTATAATCGGTCCACAGGGCGTCCGTCACCATGCCGATATGCTGTAGTGGCTTCGCTACAGCATCAGTAACATCCTTGAACTTAATTTGTTTCTTTGTGCTGTTGTTTTGCAATATATGACAAGAAGCAGGCTTGGGATAATTACCCGGTTTTATTCCACCACAAACCAGTAAATCCAGATCCCCGTCATGGTCGTAATCGGCAGCAGTCACGACAGAACCGCTTTCACGCAAAGGTGGCAGGGCATTGGGCAGATCTACAAACTGACCGTTTCCTTCGTTTTCATAGAGCCGGTCCTGATAATTCGGACTTCCCGGCGAGCTTCCCACGCCGCCGCTGACGATGTACAGGTCCAATCGGCCATCATTATTAGCATCAAATAGCAAGGCCCCCTCAACCTGCTTTGTCTGCAGAGAAGGATCTTGCAATAGGTTTTCCTTCTTAAAGCTCCCGTTCGGTTGCTGAATGAGGAAAAAACTTTTGTGGTATTTTGTATTTCCCACAAAAATATCCTGTAAGCCGTCACCGTTTACATCTCCTGCTGCCAGGGCTGGCCCATATTGAGACCAAATGCGGGAAAGCATAAGCGGCATAACAAGGAGATTATGATGATTTTTCCTCCCAAAATTATGGGCAAATTGTATCTTTCTTTGCCGGGTCACATCAGTAAACAAGGCGGGCTTGTCTTGTTTAACATCTTTATTGCTCTTCAAAAGTCTGGAGTTAGAAAATTTGGCCGTTACGACTTGGTCGGTGTGAATGTTTCTCCACACCTGTTTCCTTAGTCCTTTTTTTGAAAGCCGGGTTACGACCAGAGAGTCTATTCGGGTAGCATTACCCAATCCAAAATGGACCATATTCTCGACACTGGAAAGATAGCCTCTGTAGGGAGTGTGTTGACAGGTCTGATGCGTGCCATTATAATAAACATCTACTTTTGCCCCCAGCCCCATATTATTATAATTGTCACCCTTAAATTTGACTTCCAGCCAGTGGTGAGAGGATTTTTTTTTAGGGTCATCCAGTGTATTTTTATATAATGTTGCTTTACCATCAATATTATTTATAATCAAATCCAAAGCTCCGTTATTATCCAGATCGGCCCACGCCATGCCCGTAGAATAGGAGGGGGTGCTCAGCCCCCAGACTTTCGTGACGTTGGAAAATTTGAGCCTTCCTTCATTTTCGAAAGCCATGTTAGGTACTTTTTGGGAGGGAATGGCATCCAACAGCATTGACTGGGGAGCCACACTTTTCATTTGACCCCGCTTTGCAAGAAAATCATTATCATTTATTTTCTTGGGGATTCCGTTACTTATTACCAGGTCTTTATGACCATCATTATTGAAATCGGCCAGCAGTACGCCCCAGCTCCAATTCGTGCGGGCAACGCCAGCCATCCGTGAAATTTCACTAAAGATCGGGTGAGAAAGGCTGTCAGTACGCCGGGAAATGGGACCCTGGTTAAGCTGCAGGGTGTTTCCGGTAAATTCGGGGCTGTTTCCCGCACTACTATAATAATTTCGAATGACATCCGGGGCATTCATCGTTTGTCTTTCGTAATTATTCCGGCCGGCCATTCCGACTTGGAATAAATCCAGCCGGCCGTCATTATTGATATCCCCAGCATCGGTTCCCATGCCGGAAAAACTGGTATGCTTTATGTATTCATTAAGGTGGTCAGTAAATGTCCCATCACCATTGTTTATCCATAGCAAATCATTAGAGCGATAATCATTGCTTACGTAAATATCGGGCCGTCCATCCCCGTTAATATCAAAAACGTGTACTCCCAAACCATATCCCGGCTTATTAATACCTGCTTGTTTACTTATATTTTTGCAGATGGGATGGCCCAGCGAGTCATTCTCCTCGCACCGGTATAATCTGTCAATATTGGCCGGATTTTTTTTAGCGGTGATTTTATTGAGCTTCTGCCGGACATTCTTTTTCTTCGCTTTATCATGTATATCAGAAACAACCTCGTACATATCCAAATGACCATCGTTTTCAAAAAAAACGCCCTGAGTTGAGTAAGCTGTTGATGCAAGCCCGTACTCGCTCGCCTCATTTTTAAAAACCGGGATACCCTGTTTATTAACCCCCTGATTTATGAGAAGTACATTTTTCCTTCGGTTTGGATCTTTGTAACGGGAAGCGCAGAGATAAATATCGGGGCGCCCGTCCCCATTAATATCAATAACCGAGACGCCCGTATACCACTGCTTATTTGAACCGGATGTTTTGGACGCTTTAGTTACGTCTTTAAACTTCATGTTACCTTCGTTGAGATACAGTCGATTGCTTACCTCATTCCCCACGAAATAAAGATCCGGCCGGCCATCCCCATTGAAATCGGCCACGGCTACTCCTCCGCCATTATACACATATTCGTAGTTTAAAATGTTTGTGCTATCATTTTCGGTAATATTGTTAGCAAATGTAATTCCTGAATGACTGGACGAAATAGCTTTAAAAAGAGGCTTCTCCGCATGATGCGTGAATGAGTGGCAAGAGGACAAAAACACTAAACAAAACGCATAAAAGAAAAATTGTTTTTTGAAAAATTGCTTCATAAACGAAAAAATCATGATTTATCTATACATTGAACAAACTTTTTATTTTGAATATTTGTCTATGAAGCCAGCTTTCCCGTTTTATTCAGGGTAATCTGAATCCATATACGAAATGATTTAACCCTCCGTTATATTAAAATTTTAGGACAAAGTTAGACAACATTTACAGCGACATATATTCACGGAATGCATTGACTATTCAACAAAGAAAATGCGAGACGAATAACGAACCGGATAAGTAAATGTGATAATATACATGCAGGTTTATTATGTTAAAAACATTTTCAGGAAGTTTGCCATTTTTAATATACAGCAGCGGGAATCCGGTGCAAGACAATGGGAAACCTACAGATAGCATGCATTCGGGATGTCCGGCTACTTCGTCTAAAATCAGTTTAGCCCGCAGGGAGTATCCGATTATTTTAACAGATGATGCAGCGTGTTCCCCTTTTTATGCTGGGTTTTGTTGGATCGCTTTTGCATCCTAAAAACGTAACCGGATACAAATATCATTTGTTCTTATGATTGAATGACTGAGAATCCGGAACACTTTTGCGAACTCGCATTAAATGTAAATCTATATTCGAGGCCTTTGCAGAACCCATGTGTCATTTCGATCCCGAATGCTTTCGGTATTCCTCGTCTCCCGACGGCTGTCGGTATCCTCGGAATGACCAAATCTTTGGTATTATGCCCAAGGCATGCCTCTGGCGCAAAGCCCCCTATTATTAAATAATCACAGATAATAAATTCTGTTCATTCTTATGTCGTATTCATCAATATAGCACAGTAAAATAGTTTTATATTAATATATAAGATTAACGATTCAAAATTATTTTTGAGTATAAATGCATTATGCAATGCTTAAATGATATACATTATTTGCTTTAACTGTCTGATTGTTCTGTCTGTTTTGAATCAAATTATCTCGTCGATTTTTTTAGTTGTCATTTTGCAGCTGATGTTTAGCTTGGAACTAAATTCTTAACATTTATATAAAAGGCAACTAATTTCAGGAGTTTATTTCCAGTTTTAAAACCCCTCTGCTGAGCCGTTTCCTCTCGGATCAACGCCGCCCTCACGTTTCCCATTTTTATTTATATAAATAATATGACCGACTCCAATATTATATCTGGAAATTTTCAGATGATGGCCCAGGGCTTTTAGCCTTCGGCGGGTATCTTTATTAAGTCCGTATTTCTCATAATAAAGCGTATCGGGCATCCACTGATTGTGAAAGCGGGGTGCAGAAATAGCCTGTTGGGCGTTCATCCCGAAAACAGAGAGGTCCAGAAAAGTTTCAAGCACGGTATTGATGATCATTGGTCCGCCGGCAGCCCCTAATACCATACGTACTTTGTTGTTTTTGGTGACAACGGTGGGAGACATACTGCTGAGCATTCGCTTGCCCGGACGAATGGCATTGGCTTCACCCTGAATGAGCCCATACATATTCGGTTTACCCGGTTTTGAGGCAAAATCGTCCATCTCATTATTCATTAAAAATCCGGCGCCCCCGATACTTATATGATTACCATAAAAGCCGTTTAAAGTGGTCGTAACGGCTACGGCATCGCCGGCACTATCGACAATGGAAAAGTGCGTTGTTTGCCTTGAGACGTGAAAGCTGGGGATATTCCCATGGCTTAATGACCGGCTGCGCGTGGCATGGTTCCAGCTGAAACTTTTCATTCGGTTTCTATTATATGATTTGCTGAGCAAGGTATCGCGCGGAATATTAACAAAATTTGGGTCACCCATAAAATAAGCACGGTCGGCAAAGGCTCGCCGCATCACTTCGGTTAGCAAATGCACATATTTAGCTGAATTGAAGCCCAGCTTTTTTAGATCGTAGGGTTTGAGCATTTCCAGCATCTGCGCAATGGCAACACCGCCACTGCTGGGCGCCGGCATGATGTGTAAATGAAAGCCGTGATAGGTTGCCTGCACCGGATTTCGCCAGATACTTTTGTAATTTTTGAGATCCTGATGATCAATAATACCACCCTGTTTCTTTTCTTCTTTTACGATCAGATTTGCTGTTTTGCCAGAATAAAAACCGGCGCGACCATGCCTGGCAATACGCTTTAAAGTTTTGGCCAGGTCTTTTTGTACAAAAAGATCGCCTTCATGATATGGCTGACCGTTGGCTTTTGTGAAATATTTCGTGGAAGCTTTATAATTTTTGAATGAGGCGGCATTCCTATTAAGCATTTGTGCTTGAAACCACGTCAGCCTAAATCCGTTTTTTGCAAGTTTTATGGCCGGCGCAATCACTTTTTTCAGCGTTAAATCACCATAATTCTTTTCTGCTTTGGCCATTCCCGCTACTACCCCTGGCACACCGGAGGCAATGGCACTGTCGCGACTTAAGGACGGAATATATTTGCCGTGACGGATATACATATTCCGGCTGGCTTTGTGTGGCGCTTTTTCCCGAAAATCGAGCGCCCGGTTTGAACCGTCTTTTATATGTAGAACCATAAATCCTCCACCTCCGATATTGCCGGCACGGGGCTGGGTTACGGCCATGGCAAATTGCACGGCTACGGCTGCATCAACTGCGTTACCGCCATTCTTAAGGATTTTTTTACCGACCCTGGAAGCTATTTTATTACCGGTTACGACAACGGCATGGTCATAAGTTTTAGTCCATCCAACCTGGGCAAAAACTTTCTGAGGAGTTGAGATGAATCCAGTGAATAGAATACAAATGATGGCAATTCCTGAAAAAAGCCTCATAACTAATCGTATCATTGAAAATTCTATTAAATATAAAAGGTTAATTTAAATTACTAAATTATTATACCTCTTATTGCCAAATAATGAACAGGCGAGGCAAGGAGTTTAAGGTTCGATTTGCGGCTATTCTGAAACAAACATATCAGCACCGGACGTTTTGATAGCCTCACCGGTTGTTATATAAACGGGTTCAGGGGATTCTGCAGAGTGGGAACAGAGATTTAAAAATGACTTTTTTGAGCTTATTTTTGCTGCAATATCGCATATAAATACAGAGGCGCATTGCACTTCCGGCAATCTGTGGCGCTGCTAATATATTAACTTTTAAAACATATTGCGATATGAGACGGTTTTTTGCTTTTAAATTAATACCCATAATTTTTACGCTTTGTTTGGGTGTAAATTTTTGCTTTGCACAATCAAATTCTGGAGACCAACCGTATTTGCCGGTTATGCAGAATGGGAAGTGGGGATATATAGATCAATCGGGCAGGGTAGTGATCAAACCCCGGTTTGACAAGGCGGGGTATTTCTCCGATGGATGGGCTAAAATTCAAGAAGGGGATAAAATTGCATTTATCAATCGGAACGGAGATACGGTATTGAAACCGGAGTTATCCGACGCAGGTTCTTTTTCGGAAGGACTGGCTACAGCATCAAAACCGGACGGAAAGAAAGTGGGATATATCAATAAAAAGGGCAAGTTTGTCATTCCGCCGCGGTTTGTGGAGGCCTATGCTTTTTCGGATGGAAAAGCCGTTGTTGCTTTGAAAAAGCGGGGACCTTACGGATACATCGACAAACAGGGTAAATTTGTTATTAAGCCACGATTTGATGCTGCGTTTAAGTTCGTACGTGGATTGGCTCCGGTTCATACGGGTGGGTTTGACGGACACTGGGGTTATATTGACGACTCGGGTAAAATGGTCATAAAATCGCAATTTGCGCTGGCTTTGCCTTTTTCAGAGGGATTGGCTGCGGTAAATATGGCAAAAAGTTTTGATGATGATCATAGCTGGGGTTATATCAACCGGAAAGGAAAGGTGGTCATTAAACCCAGGTTCAATTATGCTTTGTCATTTTCGGGCGGGCTTGCACCGGTAAAATATGCCGACGTCGGTTGGGAATATATAGACAAGCGGGGCAAGGGTGTTTTTTTACGGATAGGAAATAAGCGTATTAAGATTGCCGAACCTTTTCGAGGCAAGCTGGCCCGTGTATCCGGTGAAGGATATGTGAATATCAATCCATCCGGAGGCAAAATGATTCAATCGCCGGCTCGCCCGGATTGGGCTTACATTGACAAGCGAGGGAGGAAAATCTGGCCGCATCCGCAGGCAAGTGCTGCTTCAAAAACGAGTCATGTCCCCAATGGTTTCACGGTATTTACGGCCCGGTGGCCTTCCGCTTATTTCTCGATCGTTTATCCCGACGGCTGGTCCGCAACCGATTTGAAGAAACGAACCGGCTTTATACAGGGCGTTTCTTTTGTTAAAAATAGCCGTGCTTCGAAGAAATTGTATAAAAGCGGTAAAAAAAGCATGTCAATCGGTAAAAAAATTGACCTTGTTACCGATGATAATATCATTATTAATGTGAGCGTTCAACCGCATCATCTTTCCGACATCACTCCGAAAAAATTTATAGAGTCGATGAAAAGTACCGTTGTCAACAATCCTGCAGACAAATCCATCCGCGCCTATAGCTACCAAGGGCATCCCTTCGCGTTGCGAACCATCAAAGGCACGGATGAGGGTGGACGTAAGGTAAGCAGTTTACAACTGGCAACGAAAAGGCGGGG
Organism: Balneolaceae bacterium; assembly: GCA_035638715.1. Lineage (GTDB taxonomy): Bacteria > Bacteroidota > Rhodothermia > Balneolales > Balneolaceae > SMO-BIN1. Next base: position 454 of record DASQZL010000205.1, on the reverse strand, counting down.
ACGGATCGTGAGTTTATCGGCCTATATGCCAGCAGGTTCCGAAAAAACCACAAAAACGATCATCAATACCATGATTAAGAATATGAAGGTAGGAGTGGGTAATAAGTAATACGCATTTTTTGCTTCATCAAATAAAGTTTGCTAAAACGGCTTGGATGGGATACTACAACATCCGATTAGCTTAAAAGAATCAGTTATATACGGTTATCTAAAAAGAACATCTCGTAATTTGTGAGCTTTTTTACCCGGCTTTTACGCGTATATGATTGCAGATATATCAATAAACAGCGTTGTCTCGACTAAATTATAAATAGGATAAAACTACTTAATTATGGACACACCAGAAAACATAGGAGTCATTAACCCATACGCTTTGACAGAAGTATTAACGGGCCGAAAGATTAACTGGAAAGATCCTAAATCACACCACGTGATAGAGGAGGTTTTGGAGACA
>DASQZL010000204.1:0-19800 GCA_035638715.1 Balneolaceae bacterium | reverse complement strand
TACTACAGCCCCAGGATGAGACGAGCCGACATCGAGGTGCCAAACCTCCCCGTCGATGTGGACTCTTGGGGGAGATAAGCCTGTTATCCCCGGGGTAACTTTTATCCGTTGAGCGATGGCAATTCCATTCTCTACCATCGGATCACTAAGCCCTACTTTCGTACCTGCTCGACCTGTATGTCTCACAGTCAGGCTACCTTATGCCTTTATACTCGTTGCGCGATTTCCAACCGCGCTGAGGTAACCTTTGGACGCCTCCGTTACTCTTTCGGAGGCGACCGCCCCAGTCAAACTGCCCACCTGACAGTGTCCCAGTACCAGCTTATGGTACATGGTTAGAGCTCCAATACTCTTAGAGTGGTATCCCAACGTCGGCTCCTCCAATGCTGGCGCACTGGACTCAAAGCCTCCCACCTATCCTGTACAAAGAGTACCGAAACCCAATATCAGGCTACAGTAAAGCTCCATGGGGTCTTTCCGTCTTGTCGCGGGTAACCTGCATCTTCACAGGTATTAAAATTTCACCGGATCTCTCGTTGAGACAGCGCCCAAGTCGTTACGCCATTCGTGCGGGTCGGAATTTACCCGACAAGGAATTTCGCTACCTTAGGACCGTTATAGTTACGGCCGCCGTTTACCGGGGCTTCAGTTGAGAGCTTCACCGGCCGAAGCCGATTAACCCCCTTCCTTGACCTTCCGGCACCGGGCAGGTGTCAGCCCCTATACGTCGGCTTGCGCCTTGGCAGAGGCCTGTGTTTTTGGTAAACAGTCGATTGGACCGGGTCACTGCGCCCCGACCCCGCGAGGGGCCGGGGAATCCTTCTCCCGAAGTTACGGATCTGATTTGCCGAGTTCCTTGGCTACGATTCACTCGAGCACCTGAGCATACTCTGCTCATTTACCTGTGTTGGTTTGGGGTACGAGCCGGCCGGGCTGGCCGGCGAGGGGTTTCTTGGCAGCATGCGGCGGCTGCACTGTCGGTTTGCCCGCAGGCTCCCCGTACTGTCGGCGTTCAGCCTTCCTGGGGGGCGGATTTGCCGACCCCCCGGCCTACAGCCTTCAACCTGCCGTTCGATCGGCAGGCGGCAGCGTTGCGTCTGCGTGACCCCGCCGGACATACGCCCGGACCGGGTACCGGAATATTGTGCCGGTTTCCCATCGGCCCGCCCCGGGTACCGGAGCGGGCCTTAGGTCTCGACTAACCCTGATCCGATTGACGTTGATCAGGAACCCTTCCATTTTCGGTGGACGGGGTTCGCACCCGTCGTTGGGTTACTTATACCTACAGTTTCGCTTCCAGGGCCTCCACCGCCTCTCGCGGGGCGGCTTCGGGGGCCCTGGAATGCTCCCCTACCTCCCGGCTCCGCGTGGAGCCGGGACCGCGGCTTCGGCACCAGACTTGATGCCCGCCAATTTTCGACGCCGGGGCGCTCGACCAGTGAGCTGTTACGCACTCTTTGAAGGAATGGCTGCTTCTAAGCCAACCTCCTGGTTGTCTGAGCACCCCCACTTCCTTTGGCCAACTTAGCCTGGATTTAGGGGCCTTAGCCGGCGGTCTGGGTTGTTGCCCTCTTGCCGACGGATGTTATCACCCGCCGGCTGACTACCGGACAGCTTGCCTCGGCATTCGGAGTTTGGCTAGGGTTGGTAGGCGGTGAAGCCCCCGAGCCTAATCAGTGCTCTACCTCCGAGGCAATCGATTCCGATGCTATACCTAAATATATTTCGGGGAGAACGAGCTATTTCCACGTTTGATTGGCCTTTCACCCCTATCCGCGGCTCATCCGCGGGCTTTTCAACGCCCGTCGGTGCGGGCCTCCACGCCGTCTTACCGGCGCTTCACCCTGGCTGCGGATAGCTCACGTGGTTTCGCGTCTGCCCCGGCCTACTGGCGCCCTTGCAGGCTCGCTTTCACTGCGGCTGGCTCCGCTGAGCGGATTAACCTTGCAGGCCAGGAGCAACTCGTAGGTTCATTATGCAAAAGGCACGCCGTCACCCCGGCTTGCGCCGGGGCTCCGACCGCTTGTAAGCGTATGGTTTCAGGTACTGTTTCACTCGCCTTCTCGGCGTTCTTTTCACCTTTCCCTCACGGTACTGGTTCACTATCGGTCACAAACAATATTTAGCCTTACCGGATGGTGCCGGCCGGTTCCCACAGGATTTCGCCGGTCCCGTGGTACTCAGGAGTCCGCCCGCGCTCGCCCGCCCTTGCGTCTACAGGCCTTTCACCTTCTGTGGGGCGGCTTTCCAGTCCGCTTCGTCTTCGGAGGGGCAATGCGCTAATGGGTGGTCCTGCAACCCCCGGAGCCCGTAGGCCCCGGGTTTGGGCTGCCCCCCGTTCGCTCGCCGCTACTGGGGGGATCACTGACTTGTTTTCTGTTCCCGGAGGTACTGAGATGTTTCAGTTCCCTCCGTTGGCTCTCCCAAAAGGAGTATCCCGGCGATCGCCGGGATGGGTTTCCCCATTCGGACACCTGCGGATCCATGCCTGGGTGCGGCTCCCCGCAGCTTTTCGCAGCTTATCACGTCCTTCATCGCTTGTTTGTGCCAAGGCATCCACCATACGCCGGTTGGGTGTTTGCGCGGCATGGCTTCGGCCCGCCGCCTGTACACCCGATGACGCTCGATTTAACCTTTGCGGCCCTTGCCATCGGCAAGGGCCTGCGTTTCGTTGAATCTATCGCTTGATATGTCAAAGAACAGGGGCCGGGCTCGGCCGGCCCACTTAACGCTCCAATCATCCATCCGCCCGCAGGGGGGAGATGGCTCATTGGGGCGCTGCCGGGTCGCCACCCGGCTTGTGGAGCTACGGGGATTCGAACCCCGGACCCCCTGCTTGCAAAGCAGGTGCTCTGGCCAGCTGAGCTATAGCCCCCTGGCTTTCCCTTCCGGGGCCGCCCCGGCGGCGGTGGGCTTGGCAGGAGTTGAACCTGCGACCTCACGCTTATCAGGCGTGCGCTCTAACCAGCCTGAGCTACAAGCCCGCATCGGCTCCCCGCGGCAGCCCCCCGGGGGGAGCTGCCGCTTTGCGGGGAAACATTGAGACGATCGCAGCCGGCCCGCCCGGCGAGCCGGGCTGGACTATAAGGAGGTGATCCAGCCGCACCTTCCGGTACGGCTACCTTGTTACGACTTAGCGCCAGTCACCGGGCTTACCCTACCGACCTGCCTTCCGGCCCGGCCGCATCAGGTACTCCCGGCTTCCATCGCTTGACGGGCGGTGTGTACAAGGCCCGGGAACGTATTCACCGCGCCGTTGCTGATACGCGATTACTAGCGATTCCACCTTCATGGAGTCGGGTTGCAGACTCCAATCCGAACTGAGAGCGGTTTTTGGGATCCGCTGCCCCTCGCAGGGTCGCTTCCCACTGGACCGCCCATTGTAGCACGTGTGCAGCCCCGGACGTAAGGGCCATGACGACTTGACGTCATCCCCCCCTTCCTCACTACTTGCGTAGGCCGTCTGGCTAGAGTCCCCGCCTCTACGCGCTGGTAACTAACCACAGGGGTTGCGCTCGTTGCGCCACTTAAGGCAACACCTCACGGCACGAGCTGACGACAGCCATGCAGCACCTTCGCCGCTGCCCCGAAGGGAAGGCCCCTTTCAGGACCGGTCAGCGCCGATTTAGCCCGGGTAAGGTTCTTCGCGTTGCATCGAATTAAGCCACATGCTCCACCGCTTGTGCGGGCCCCCGTCAATTCCTTTGAGTTTCATTCTTGCGAACGTACTCCCCAGGTGGTATGCTTAGTGCGTTAACGGCGTCACCGACCCCAACGGGCCGACAACTAGCATACATCGTTTACAGCGCGGACTACCAGGGTATCTAATCCTGTTCGCTACCCACGCTTTCGTGCCTCAGCGTCAGTGCCAGACCAGCCGGCCGCCTTCGCCACTGGTGTTCTTGGTGATCTCTGTGCATTTCACCGCTACACCACCAATTCCACCGGCCTCTTCTGGACTCAAGAGCTCCCGTATCGAAGGCCCGCTGGCCGTTAAGCGGCCAGTATTCACCCTCGACGCAGAGCCCCGCCTGCGCACCCTTTACACCCAATAATTCCGGACAACGCTTGCACCCTCCGTATTACCGCGGCTGCTGGCACGGAGTTAGCCGGTGCTTATTCGAGCGGTACCGTCAGCGGGGATCGAAATCCCCGGGTTCTTCCCGCCCAAAAGCCGTTTACAACCCATAGGGCCGTCTTCCGGCACGCGGCGTGGCTGCGTCAGAGTTGCCTCCATTGCGCAAGATTCCTCACTGCTGCCTCCCGTAGGAGTCTGGGCCGTGTCTCAGTCCCAGTGTGGGGGATCGTCCTCTCAGACCCCCTAGCCATCATCGCCTTGGTAGGCCGTTACCCTACCAACCAGCTAATGGCACGCAGGCCCCTCCAAAGGCACCGACTCCCGTTTCCGAAAGCCGGCCTTTTGCTGCCGCCCCATGCGGGGCCGCAGCCCGGTCGGGTATTGGCTCCCCTTTCGGGGGGGTATCCCCGTCCTCCGGGCCGGTTGCCTACGCGTTACTCACCCGTCCGCCGGTCGCCCCCGCCGCCCCGAAGGGCCGCGAGTTTGCCCGCGACTTGCATGTGTTAAGCCCGCCGCCAGCGTTCGTCCTGAGCCAGGATCAAACTCTCCATGGTTTATTGCTAACCAATTTCGGTTCGCCCCGCTCGCCTGGGCTGTCTCAGGCCGCCTCCCGGCGGCCCCGACAAGGACTCGACTGCGATCGTCTCAATGTTTCCACTATGTCACAGAACTTCTCCGCCTGCAGGCCCACCGGCCTAAAAACGGACTGGCAAGATACATATTCCTTGCCCCCTTTGTCAAGTAAAAAATGCTTTATTTTTACTGACTTTCTAAAGTCTTAACTACTTCAAATTGTTTGAGATATAGCTATCCGGTGTGATTGAAATAAAACCACTTGACCAAATAATTAATCAATCGGATTAGCCTATAAAAAGGGTTGTAAAAATCTAAGAAACCATCTAAGACCCTGAACGCCTTGTGCCTGATTTAGATCTCTTATCTTCAGGTTTTATATCATTGTAATCAACAAGCTCAATAACAGCCATCTCTGCTCCATCTCCCTGGCGTTTACCGATCCTGACAACACGGGTATATCCACCAGGGCGATCTTTCGCTTTAACAGCTACTTCATCAAATAGATGTGTAACAGCCTTTTTATTATTCAGCTTTGAAAAGACCTTTCTTCTGTTATGAGATGTGTCCTCTTTCGCTTTAGTAATTAAAGGCTCAACAAAAGGTCGCAACGCTTTTGCCTTTGTCACTGTTGTTTTAATTCTGTGTTCCTTAATTAAAGCAATCGACAAAGATTGGAGCAATGACTTACGATGCGATGCATTTCTGCCTAATTTTTTTCCCTTAACTAAATGACGCATTTAACTAATACTTTAAGAGTTATCATCCAAATAATTAGAAGTATCCATACCAAAATGCAGATCCTTATCTTCTATAACTTCTACCAGCTCGGCAAGCGATTTTTTTCCAAAGTTTCTGAATTTAAGCAGATCCTGTTCATCACGCTCAACAAGCTCACCAATGGTATCAATATTTGCTGATTTAAGACAATTATAAGAACGAACACTCAAATTGAGATCTTCAATACTTGTCTTCAATAACTTAGTGATTCGTTTTTTCTCTGCATCGACCTCTTCTTCTTCCTGAATAAATGGCTCATCGATTTTTTCCGTGATAAACTTCTCAATATGTTCTTTCAGAATTTTACCAGCCATCGTCAAGGCTTCTTTTGCATTAATTGATCCATCAGTGGTAACATCCATGATCAATTTTTCGTAATCAGTTCGCTGCCCAACGCGTACATTCTCTACATCAAAATTGACTTGTTTAATGGGGGTATATATCGCATCAATAGGGATAATCGTAACATCTTCAGTCGTATCTACGTCTTGCTCCTCTGCAGGAACATATCCGCGCCCCCTGCCAACGTGAAGTTCTATCTCTATTTCAGTATCATCAGAAAGATTTGCAATTACCAAATCGGGATTAAGTATTTCATAGTCGGCAGTTGCATCTTCAATATCACCTGCAGTAAAGGTTCCTTTTCCCGATTTAGTTACATGGATAACACCACTTCCTTTCTCTTTCTGGTTGAAGCGTATTTCCTTCAAATTCAGAATAATTTCATAAACGTCTTCTTTTACACCTTCAATACTGGAGTATTCATGCTCAATTCCCTCAATTTTAACGGCATGGATAGCAACTCCAGGCAGCGAAGATAGTAAAACCCGTCGAAATGAATTGCCAATTGTTACGCCAAACCCTCGCTCGAGTGGTTGTAAAACAAATGTTCCGAATGTATCCTCTGATTTCTCAACATCGAGGGGTTCTGGCATTTGAATGCTATAATTACTCATAGTACTATAAAAATTGATTTAATTTATTTAGAGTATAACTCTACGATAAGTTGTACATTAATATTTTCAGGAATGTCTTCTATGGCCGGAAAATTCAAAAATTTACCTTTTTTAGCGTCCTTATCAATTTCAAGCCAATTGAATTTACGCGTAGGGGCGTATTCAAGTGCTTCATTTATAATTTCAAAGTCTTTTGCTTTTGGACGCACAGAAACAACCTCACCAGGTTTAACCATATATGATGGTATATTCACTACTTCACCATTCACAACAATATGTTTATGACTCACTAATTGGCGGGCCTGACGCCGCGTCCGTGCAAAACCCAGCCTATAAACCGTATTATCCAACCTACTTTCTAAATATTGGAGTAGAATCTCACCTGTTACCCCGCTTTTTGCATTGGCTTTATCAAAAAGATTAGAAAACTGCTTCTCAAGTAAGCCATAGGTATATTTCGCTTTCTGTTTCTCTTCAAGCTGTATTGCATATTCTGATTTACGAGAATATCGCGATCTGCCATGTTCGCCCGGCCCATATGGTTTACGTTCAAGTGCCTTGCTTGGACCGAAAATGGGCTCACGAAACCTTCTGGCTTTCTTTTGTTTTGGTCCTCTATATCGTGCCATTTTGAATTATAAATATTTAAATTTTAAAAATCTTTATCCTGCGTCAACTTGTACCGTTTAAAATATACCACGGTTAAAGCAGGGATAATATTGAAAAGAACAGCTCGGATATTATTATAAGTTATTTAAACCCTTCGCCGCTTGGGAGGTCGACAACCATTGTGGGGAATAGCTGTACGATCTTTAATAGAGGTAATTTCCAATCCATTAGAAGCTAATGCCCGGATTGCTGATTCCCTTCCGGCACCCGGTCCCTTAACAAAAACCTCTACCCGCCGCAGTCCCATTTCATAAGCAGCAGTAGCTGCTGTCTCGGAACTAAGCTGGGCAGCATAAGGAGTATTCTTTCTTGATCCTTTAAATCCTTCCTTTCCGGCTGAAGACCACGATATGGTATTACCATTTTGATCGGTAATTGTAACCAAAACATTATTAAATGTTGCTTTGATAAATGCCATGCCGTTCGGATCAGAAAGCTGTCTTTTCTTAGTACGTCTCCGTCCTCCACGCGATCGTCGTTTTCTTTGTGCCATGATAACTACTTTTTTCTAAGTTTGTGGAGCTTGTTTTTTTCCAGGAACAGTACGGCGTTTGCCTTTACGTGTTCTCGCATTGGTTCGGGTACGCTGTCCATGCACCGGCAATCCCTTACGATGACGGTTCCCTCGGTAAGAACCAATTTCGATAAGCCGGCGTATATTCGCCTTCTCTTCCGATCGCAATGCGCCTTCTACTTTGTACTCTGAATCTATTTTTCTACGAAGTTGGGAAACCTGATCTTCCGACCAATCTTTAACTTTGATATCATAATCTATATCCAACTCATCCAATATATCCTGAGCTGAACTTTTACCAATTCCGTAGATATAGGTCAAACCAATCACTCCACGTTTATCTTTCGGTAAATCTATACCTGCAATTCTTGCCATAAGACTAAAAAATTTATCCTTGCCGTTGTTTGTGACGAGGATTCTTCTTATTAATTACGTAAACACGTCCATTTCTTCGAACTATTTTATCGTCCGGACTTCGTTTTTTTACTGATGACTTCGTTTTCATAATGATATAAATTTAAGAATTAAAATTTATTTATAACGATAAGTAATACGCCCCTTACTAAGATCGTAAGGAGACATTTCAACAGCTACACGGTCGCCAGGCAATATTTTAATATAATGCATTCGCATTTTTCCTGATACGTGGGCAAGTATTTCATGCCCATTTTCAAGCTCTACACGAAACTGTGCGTTTGGCAGAGCTTCAATAATTTCACCGTCTTGCTTAATAGGCTCTTCTTTGGCCATTTTTGAAAATACTTTTAAATTTAGTTCTTAAATATCTTATTAATATAATCAAAAGTACTGAGAATCTCAGGTTTGTTTTTCCTGATAACAACATCATGCTCGAAATGAGCTGCAAGGCTATGATCGCACGTTACAACAGTCCAACCGTCCTCTTGCGTTCCAACCTCATATGATCCCATCGTAATCATTGGTTCTATAGCCAAAACCATACCGGATCGCAATCGCTCACCCCGGTCGGGCCTTCCAAAATTTGGTACCGTGGGATCTTCATGCATAGACCTTCCTATTCCATGTCCTACAAGATTTCGTACCACCCCGTAACCTTCTTTTTCGCTACGGGTCTGTATGGCATGAGAGATATCACCAATCCGCTTCCCGTGAACAGCCTGCTCAATGCCCTTTTCAAGTGCCTCTAATGTGACCCTGCACAACTTGAGTACGTCATCATCACAATCCCCAACGGGAAAGGTAAAGGCATGATCACCAAAGTATCCATTTTTCTCAACGCCACAATCTACGGTAACAATATCACCTTCTTCCAGTATACGATTTTCGCTCGGGATACCGTGAACAACTTCTTCGTTAATGGATATACATAAGGTTGCAGGAAACGGATTATTTTTAGGACCAAACCCTTTAAAGGCCGGCCGCCCATTCTGGCTTTTGATATATTCTTCGGCAACCTCATCGAGCTTGGCTGTACTCACACCAGGTTCAATATAGTTCGAAACTTCTCCCAGTGTGCGTGAGACAATTTCAGTACTCTCACGCATTTTGTCTATTTCCGATTCGCTTTTTAAATAAATCAATAGGAACGCCTTCGACTTCTCATTTTACCAGTTTTCATAAATCCGTCGTAATGACGCATCATCAGATGACTCTCAATCTGTTGGAGTGTATCCAGGGCAACACCAACAATTATGAGCAAGCTGGTCCCACCATAAAACAATGCAAAACCCGGTGTAACCCCCATTTTCGCGGCTATGGCCGGTAAAATGGCAATTATAGCTAAAAATATGGATCCCGGCAGGGTCACTTTCGTCAAAATATTGTCAATAAATTCTACTGTTTGATTTCCGGGACGTACTCCGGGTATAAATCCTCCCTGTCGCTTCATGGTGTCTGCCATTTCACGGGGATTAACAGCAATAGCTGTGTAGAAATAAGTGAAAAATATGATAATAATACCAAAAACAATAGAATATGTAGCTCCCGTAAAGTTACTTGACCATGAAGTTAACAACTGTATCGTCCGGTTATTCGGGAAAAAAGTTCCGATTGTACTGGGGATAAACATGATGGATTGAGCAAATATAATAGGCATTACCCCGGCAGCGTTCACCTTCAGCGGCAAATATTGAGTTGTTCCACCATAGACTTTCCGTCCTACAACCCGTTTTGCATACTGAACCGGAACCTTCCTGACTCCCTGAGTCAGCAACACAGCAGCAGCTATAACCAGTACGAGGGCCGCCAGTTCAACAATCACAATAATTGCATTCGGCTTGGTTGTAATTTCATTAATCAAGGCTGATGGAAGCCGGGCGACAATTCCAACCATAATTAAAATTGAGATCCCATTACCAATACCACGTTCTGTTATGCGTTCACCAAGCCACATCACAAAAGCAGTTCCAGCGGTAAGAACAATCATACAGGTGGCAATAAATACATAATGAGAAACAACAATAGCCTGGGGTGATGTCGCCGTTAAATTTATTGCAAAACCAACCGACTGGATCAAGGTAATTCCAATTGTTCCATAACGCGTCAGGCGATTGATTTTACGCCGGCCCTCTTCTCCCTGGCGCTGTAATTTCTGAAAATACGGCACTACTGCACCCATCAATTGAATAATAATGGAGGTGGTAATATAAGGCATGATACCCAGTGCAAATACACCGGCACGTGAAAATGCACCGCCTACAAACATATTGAAGAGTCCCAGAAGGCTTGAAGCATTCCCTGCATGTTGCGTGAGCTGGTTGGCATCAACCCCTGGAAGGGTAACGTAACTTCCGATCCGATAAACAATTAAAATTCCGACAACATACAGGATGCGGTCCTTTAATTCTTCGATTTTAAAAATGTTGCGGAGATTTTCAACTAAGCTCATTTAATAAGTTTTAACAATGAATTTAGCTTTTAATAATAGTAACAGAGCCACCGGCATTTTCAACCTTTTCTCTGGCCGTTTGACTACAGGCATGCACTTTAATATCAACTGAATACTCAATCTCACCCCGGCCAAGCAGCTTCACTTTTTCATTTTTGCCCAGCATACCATTATCGCGAAGAATGTCCGGTGTTATATTTTTATCCAATTTTTCAAGCGCTATCCATGCATCTACATCATCTACATTTAGCGGAGCATATTGAGTGGAAGTGGGATTTCTAAAACCAAATTTTGGTATTCTGCGCTGCAAAGGCATTTGCCCACCTTCAAACCAGAACCGTCTTTTAAATCCACTTCTGGAACGCTGTCCATTATGGCCACGGCCAGATTGCTCTCCTCTGCCCGAGCCCTGTCCGCGCCCTACGCGCTTGCGTTTTTTTTGATTGGGCTTTGGTGCTTTTAAATTACTTAAATCCATAATCGTTATTTTATTCGTTCAGAAAATCTAACCTTCAAAAACTTTTTCTAAAGAGATTCCTCTTCGTTCGGCCACCTCTACAGGGTCTGTAAGATTTTTCAACCCGTTATAAGTCGCTTTTACCATATTATGCGGGTTAGATGATCCCAAAGACTTTGTTAAGATATTGTGTATGCCAGCAATATCAAGCAGTGCCTTCACTGGTCCTCCTGCAATAACACCCGTACCTTCAGAAGCCGGACGTAGCAATACTTTACCCGCCCCCTCTTTGCCTACAATTTCATGATAAATACTGTTGGTTTTGGTCATCGGAACTTTAATCAGGTTTTTCCTTGCGTTATCGAATCCCTTTTGTATAGCATCAGAAACCTCATTGGCTTTACCGAGCCCATGTCCAACAATGCCTTCTTTATTACCAACAACAACAATAGCATTGAAGCTAAAACGTCGGCCACCTTTTACGACTGTGGATACCCGGTTAATATGAACCAGTTGTTCTTCGAGGTTCAAATTTGCTGCTGTTATGTTGTGTCGTCGTTTAATCTTCGGCATAACTAAATATTAATTTAAAAATCTAATCCACCTTCACGTGCTCCTTCAGCCAGTGCTTTTACAACACCGTGGTATTTATAACCGCTGCGATCGAACACAGCCTTTTCAATACCCATTTTCCCGGCTTCTTTGGCAATTATATTACCTACAGCCTGTGCTTTTTCCTTCCGGCTTTTACCTTCGAGCTGCTCTTTCATTTCATTACCTTCGGTAGAGGCAGATACAAGCGTGTGTGATTTCAGGTCGTTAACAAGCTGAGCATAAATATGCTTGTTACTCTTGTATATGCTTAACCGGGGGCGTTCTGAAGTTCCACGTAAACTTGATCGAATACGCCGGTGGATCTTTTTTCTTCTTTCTCTTTTGCTTGTGGCTTTACTCATAATAAATTTTATGCTTTTGCAACAGATTTACCAGCTTTACGGCGAACCCATTCTCCAACATAGCGAATGCCCTTTCCTTTATAAGGCTCAGGAGGACGAAGAGAACGAATTTTAGCCGAAACCTGACCTACCAATTCTTTATTGATTCCTTTAACAATGATGGTCGGATTGTCCCGGTTGGTATCAACTTCAATATCTACATCATCCGGTGGAACAAAATGGATTGGATGAGAAAATCCAAGGTTAAGTATTAGAGTATCTCCATTAATGGATGCACGATATCCGACACCCCGGATTTCAAGTTCTTTCTTGTAACCATTTGTAACTCCCTCAACCATGTTACTGATCAGCGAACGATACAATCCATGAAGTGACCGGTCATCTTTTGTTTCCGAATTTCTTTTAACCCATATTTGACCGTCCTCCTCCGTGATAGTTATACGAGGATCAACTTTGAGCGAATCACTCCCCTTATCACCTTTGATAGTGACAATATTTTCTGTATCAACGCTAAATTCCACTCCATCATCAAGGGGAATAGGTTGTATTCCAATACGAGACATAATAAATAATCAATTTAATTAATAAACTTTGCATAACACTTCGCCGCCCACGTGCAGTTTACGGGCTTCCTTATCCGTCATTACACCTTTAGACGTCGAAAGAATTACAATACCCAGCCCATTCAGTGAACGGGGAATTTCATCAGCACTACAGTAAACACGCAAGCCGGGTTTAGATTCGCGTTGAATATTTTTGATTACCGGCTGGCCATAAGCATCATACTTCAAAAACAGGCGAAGTATTCCCTGTTTACCGTCATCAATATTGATGTACTTATTGATATATCCTTTATCCAGGAGAATTTTAGTCATCGCCCGTTTCAATTTGGATGCCGGAATGTCAACTCTTCGCTTTCCGGCCTGCTGGGCATTACGTATTTGTGTTAAATAATCTGCTACAGTATCAAACATATATCTTAAATAAAGTGATTACCAACTTGCTTTCCGAACGCCGGGGATCTTACCTTCAAGCGCCAATTCCCGGAATTTGATGCGTGAAATTCCATATTTGCGAATATACCCTCGTGATCTCCCCGTTAAACTACAACGATTGTTTACACGGGTAGGGCTGGCATCCCGGGGCAACTTTTGCAGTTCCTCCCACTTGCCTTCTTCTTTCAGTTTACGACGCTTTTCGGCGTATTTCTTTACTGTTCGTTTCCGTTTCTCGTTTCGAGCTATCCAAGATTCTTTAGCCATAATGCTAAATATTCTGATTAAGATTGATTCCGTTTTACAAAAGGCATACCAAGTTGCTTGAGCAGAACATACGCTTCTTCATCTGTTTCAGCAGTGGTTACAAAAGTGATATCCAGGCCGTGTACACGATCAACTTCCTCTGTGTTGATCTCTGGAAAGATCGTATGTTCCTTAATACCAAGCGTATAATTACCACGACCATCAAAACTTTTATCAGGCACACCCTGAAAATCTCGCATACGCGGTAAAGATAGATTGACAAGCCGATCTAAAAATTCATACATGATTTTTTTTCGCAAAGTAACTTTACATCCAATCGGGGTACCCTTGCGAAGCTTAAAATTCGAAATCGATTTTTTAGCTCTTGTTTTTATTGGTCTCTGGCCAGTTATTTTTGCAATATTTTCGCTGACCGTGTCCAATAATTTTTCATTCTCGGTGGCTTCTCCAACCCCCGCATTGACCACAATCTTTTTCAATTTGGGTACAGCCATAACATTATCGTACTCAAATTGCTCGCGCAATTGTTCGACAATGTCTTCTTTGTATTTCGTATGAAGTCTTGCTTCTGCCATTCTTTTATTCGGTACTAATTAATTATCTATAATTTCACCACTTTTCTTCGCATATCGAACCCATCGGCCCTTGCTATCTCCATCTCCTTCAAGGCGCATCCGTCCGATACGCGTTGGTTCGCCCGTCTCGGGATCAAGAACCATAACATTTGAAATATGAATCGGACCCTCGCGTTCGATACGTCCACCTTTGGGGTTTTCCCGTGTCGGTTTATCATGGTGAACACGCATATTAATTCCTTCTACCAAAACACGTTCCTCCGAGGGGTAAACAGCCATAACACGGCCTTCTCTTCCCTTTTCATTTCCGGCGATCACTCTAACCTGATCATCCTTTTTGACATGAAGTTTATTTTTTTTCTTTGAAGCAGTCATAACAAAACTAATTTTTATAAAACTTCTGGTGCAAGTGATACAATACGCATAAAATTGCGCTCACGCAGTTCCCGGGCAACGGGTCCAAAAATGCGCGTACCTACCGGTTCTTTCTCTTGGTTTATGATAACAGCAGCGTTCTCATCAAACCGAATATAGCTGCCATCATCTCTGCGTAATTCTTTTTTAGTACGAACTACAACAGCCGTCACAACATCACCTTTACTAACTTCGCCTCCTGGTATTGCGCTTTTAACAGAGCACGAAATCAAATCACCAATTCGGGCATATCGTCGCCGTGAATCACCTAATACTTTTATACACTGCAGTTGTCGTGCCCCGCTGTTGTCGGCAACTTTTAATCTGGATTGTATCTGTATCATTAATAAACCTTTAAAAATTTCAACTATTTTGCTCGTTCAATAATCTTTGTAAGACGCCAGTTTTTACGTTTGGAAAGCGGCCGGGTCGACATTATCTGAACAATATCGCCTTCTTTTGCACTTTCCTCTTCGTCATGAGCAAGATATTTACTCGTCTTTGTAATAAACTTACCATAAATTTTGTGCTTGACTTGTCGATCAACCGCTACTGTAATTGTTTTATCCATGCGGTTACTGACGACTTCGCCCGTTCGTTCTTTTCTCTGTGCTCGATTCTCTTCTGCCATAATTTATCCAGTAACTTATTGATTTTCCTTTTCGTGGATAATTGTATTCAATCGGGCAATCTCACGTCTTGTCATGGTTATGCGAGCCGGATTTTCAAGTTGCCCGGCAACTGCCTGATCAAATTTCATATTCTGCAGGGCCTCTTCTTCATCTTCCCTGCGCGCCCTTAACTCAGTCAGGGATAATTCTCGCATTTTATGTGCTTTCATGATAATTTTTTGCAAGTTTATTAAGGTCCATCGTAATCGCGACGAACCATAAATTTTGTTTTAATTGGTAGCTTGTGTGAAGCTCTTCGCATTGCTTCATGAGCAACAGCCAGCGGCACACCAGCTACCTCAAATAGTATTCGTCCCGGTTTTACAACGGAAACATATTTTTCAATATCACCTTTCCCTTTACCCATTCGCGTCTCAGCCGGCTGGGCTGTTTTAGGCATGTCCGGAAAGATTCTTATCCATGTTTGTCCGTCACGCTGCAATACCCGGGCAATGGCAATACGACAGGATTCAATTTGTCGCGAGTCTACATATTTTCTCTCCAGGGCTTTCAGCCCGAAATCACCGTAAGCAAGTGTGTGGCCACGATGGGCATTCCCTTTCAAGCTTCTGCGATGCTGGCGTCGCCATTGTAATTCTTGTGGTTCTAACATAAATCAACAATATTAATTCATTAATTGTTACGGTTTCGTCGGCGCGAACGGCGGCGTCCTCTTCTCCCGCCACGTCCACCTCCACGGCCACGGGTTTCGTCTTTCTGATTGTTATGGGCCGGTCCCGGTGTTAATTCGATATCTCCGAGGACCTCGCCTTTAAAAATCCAGACTTTTACGCCAATGGAGCCATAAATTGTGTTTGCTTCAGTCTGATAATAGTCGATATCCGCACGAAGTGTATGAAGAGGTACACGTCCCTCTTGGTATTGCTCCGTCCGAGCCATTTCGGCACCATTTAAGCGACCCGCACATCGAATTTTAATTCCTTTTGCTCCCATGCGCATTGCAGAAGAAATAGCTGTTTTCATTGCACGTCGAAACGAAATTCGTGCCATCAGCTGCTGCGCAATATTTTGAGCCACAAGACTCGCATCCGTTTCGGGTCGTTTAACTTCACTTACATTGATTTGAACTTCCTTACTCGTGATTGTTTTCAACTCTTCACGAAGCAATTCAATTTGTTCTCCGCCCTTGCCAATGATGACGCCCGGCCGACTGGTTTTTAACGTAAGCAGTATACGCTTGGGCGTTCTTTCAATTATCACACGTGAAAGCCCGCCATTCTGCAACCGCGTGTGCAAATATTCTCTTAGTTTCGTGTCTTCATATAATATTTCCGGCTTATTTTCTTCTGAATACCAGTTGGAATCCCAACCGCGAATAATACCGAGCCTTAAACCTACCGGATGTGATTTTTGTCCCAAAAGTCTATCTTTTTTTATTGATTAACAGCTTCTACTTGATTAGCAACCACTACATTGACGTGACAGGTCCGCTTGCGAATTTGATTCGCCCGACCCATCGCCGCAGGCTGGATACGCTTTAGAGTTGCTCCTTCATTAACATATATTTCCTTGATATATAGATCCTCAGGTTCCAGCCGTTGTTCGTCCTGATATTTATCGCGAACATTCGCAGCAGCTGATTTAATGACTTTGGCAACCAAAGGAGCAGCTGCCTTGTTCACAAATTCAAGTTCTTTCAGTGCTTTCGCTACATTTTTGCCACGTACAAAATCGGCAACCAATCGAACCTTACGTGCCGATTTCCGCAAATGTTTCTGTACAGCCCGTGCTTCAAATTGTGATTCTGGCATAATTAAAATTCCCTCCTTGGTTCAGCTTTTTTAACCGGATGGCCATGAAATGTTCGTGTCGGGGCAAACTCACCCAACTTGTGGCCAACCATATTTTCGGTTATATACACAGGAATGAACTGCTTCCCGTTATGAACCGCCAGCGTCAATCCAACAAAATCAGGAGTAATCATTGAAGCTCGCGACCAGGTTTTGATTACATTCTTTTTGCCGCTTTCATTCATCTTGTCAACCTTACGTTGCAACTTGTAATAAACGTATGGTCCTTTTCTTAACGATCTTGGCATAATAAAATCTATTTAGATTGATCTCTTCTTCTAACGATAAATCGATCAGAAACTTTTTTCTTCTTTCTTGTCTTTTTTCCTTTTGACGATTGTCCCCATGGCGAACGCGGATGTCCTCCGGAAGCCTTTCCTTCACCACCGCCCATCGGATGGTCAATCGGGTTCATTGATACTCCACGATTGTGAGGGCGTCTGCCCTTCCAGCGATTGCGTCCAGCTTTGCCAAGTGTAGTATTGAAATGGTCAGGATTACTTATTGACCCGACTGTCGCCTTGCATGTTCCTAAAATGAGCCGAACCTCATCCGATGGAAGCTCAACTGTTACATAGCGATCCGTTTTAGCAAGAAGCTGAGCACTGGTCCCCGCACTTCTGCACAGTTGTCCGCCGCGCCCGGGATATAATTCAATATTATGGATGACAGTACCAGGCGGCATGCTCCTCAAAGGCATTGAATTACCTACATTGGGCTCAACATTTTCACCGCTTATAATAGTATCTCCAACCTTTAATTTATTCGGAGCAATGATATAACGTTTTTCCCCATCAGAATATGCCAGAAGGGCAATATGTGCCGACCTGTTCGGGTCATATTCAATGGATTTAACTTTAGCGGGTATATCATGTTTATCCCGTTTAAAATCGATAAAACGATACCGGCGCTTGTGGCCTCCGCCACGACTGCGAACGGTTTGACGTCCCTGTGAATTACGGCCGCCCGAACGTTTCTTACCTTTAACAAGACTTTTCTCCGGATCATTACCCTTAGTAAGTTTGTCATACTTCGGGGCAATGCGGTGTCTCGTACCTGGAGAATATGGTTTAATTTTCTTTGTAGCCATCAGACTGTCGTATTTCTAAATTTCACTGAAAAAGTCAATTTCGCCTTCTTTTAATGTAATTATCGCTTTTTTCCATACTTTCTTGCGACCTTCTACATATCCCTGCCGGGTAAATTGCCCTTTAGGTTTTGAAGGCATAATCATCGTATTAATCTTTTTTATCTTCACATTTGGATACCTGTCAAGTACAGCCTTCTTGATCTGCGGCTTGCTTGCATCAATATCAACCTGAAACGCATACTTGCCTTCAGCCTGAAGACGTGAAAGCTTTTCCGTTATGAGTGGTTTTTGAAGTATGTTCTTCATGCTACGGATTTATCTAAAGTTGGTTCAATAGTTTCCTGAAGTACATTCAGACCGCTGCGCTGAATGAGAATCGTATCAGCATCCAAAATCTGATAAGTGTTGGGTTTATCAGCTTCTAATACTTTAACATTCGGTATATTTCGAGCAGATTTGTATATAACAGTATCAGTCTCACCCGTTAAAAGAAGGACCTTTTCATTAGCAATATTCAAAAAGGTTAAGATATTAACGATCTTACGGGTTTTGGGTTCATCAAAACTAAAATCATCAATAACAATAACCGCATTTTCAGAAGCCTTTGTAGATAAAGCTGATTTACGGGCTAATTTACGCATTTTTTTCGTCATCTTAACACTATAAGAACGCGGCTTAGGACCAAAAACCGTACCTCCACCCTTCAATAATGGTGATCGGATGCTGCCACGCCGGGCCTGTCCCGTCCCTTTTTGACGATAAGCCTTTCGTCCACCGCCTCGGACTTCTCCTCGTTCTTTTGTACTGGCCGTTCCTTGACGCTGATTCGCCATATATCGGCGAACGGCTTCATATAGAACCGTCTCATTAGGTTCGATTCCGAAGATTGAATCTCTCAATTCAACCTCTGTATCACTTTCCTGACCTTCAATTGTAAATACCGGAAGTTTCATTCTATTCTATTATCGATTGTAAATTTCAACCATTCGACCATTAGGACCAGGAACAGAACCTGTGACCATGAGTATATTGGATTCTTCAAAAATTCGTGCAACCGTCAGGTTCTGAATAGTTGTCCTCTGATTTCCTGAACGTCCGGCCATCTTTTTCCCTTTGAATACGCGTGCCGGATCAGATGCCTGTCCAATAGAACCCGGATGCCGCTGGCGATCATGCTGACCATGCGTAGCTTCGCCGACACCACCAAAATTATGGCGTTTCATTACACCCGTAAATCCTTTTCCCTTGGATACTCCGGAAACATCGACGGCATCGCCCTCGCTAAAAACGTCTTGAATTTTTAACGTATCCCCCAGACTCAACTCGTCAGTATCAAATCCCTTAAATTCTTTCAAATACTGTTTGGGACTCGTATCTGCCTTTTCAAAATGACCAAGCTGAGGTTTAGCAGTTGTTTTTTCACGCTTGTCAAAAGCAGCTAATTGAACCGCTTCATAGCCATCATTTTCCATTGTTTTAATCTGGGTAACCACACAGGGTTCAACCTCAATGACGGTAACAGCAAAATTTCGGCCATCATCATCAAAAATATTGGTCATTCCCACTTTTTTGCCAATTAAACCTCTACTCATTGTAACACTTCAGCTAATTTAAACCTTAATTTCTACGTCAACACCAGAGGGCAACTCCAGTTTCATCAATGCATCGACGGTCTGTGAACCCGTTGATAGGATATCTATTAATCGCTTGTGTGAACGATACTCAAACTGCTCACGTGATTTACTATCAGCATGAACCGATCGATGAACCGTAATAATATTTTTCTTCGTAGGAAGCGGAATAGGTCCTGAGACTACCGCACCTGTAGACTTTACAGTCTGAATAATTTTTTCAGCCGATTTATCAATTAAATTATGATCGTACGACTTTAGTTTTATTCTAATTTTTTGTTGTGTTGCCACAGTAATAAAATATTTCTTTTACCACGGATGCCATCGCCGGGACGATGGCATCTGTAGTTCATTTATTATTCAATAATTTCAGTCACCACGCCGGCGCCGACCGTGCGGCCGCCCTCGCGGATCGCAAACCGCAGCCCTTCCTCCATGGCCACCGGCTGGATCAGCTCCACGTCCATGGTCACATTGTCGCCCGGCATCACCATCTC
>DASQZL010000203.1:0-2509 GCA_035638715.1 Balneolaceae bacterium | reverse complement strand
AAAAATAGCGTTAAGAATCCGGCGGAGTGAAGCGTTAAGAAAAAATCCGCTCCGCGGAGGTCGGTCGAAATAGGCAAGCTCGCCAAGGTAGCTTCGGATTTTTTTAGCAAAATGCAGCCGGATTTAGCTTATTTTTTCACCTGCCGGTGATTTTTGGTTACTTTTGATCACTCAAAAGTAACTACAGGATTGAAGAAAA
This sequence comes from Balneolaceae bacterium, assembly GCA_035638715.1. Lineage (GTDB taxonomy): Bacteria > Bacteroidota > Rhodothermia > Balneolales > Balneolaceae > SMO-BIN1. Next base: position 2,310 of record DASQZL010000203.1, on the reverse strand, counting down.
TCTGTTTACATGAAATAAACATCAAAAAAATTCAAAATCCTTTGGGTAGTCTAATTAAATATTGGGAAGATCAAAAATCCCGATTTTTATTTGCGAAAAACAACATTCCCGTTTACGATAGTTTCTTTTATCGATAAATTTCCCTCATCAAAGTCAAAAAGAATAAGATCAGCGCGTTTTCCTTCTTCAATTACGCCACGGTCCTCAAAACCGTAAATCTTAGCGGGATTTTGAGTTGCCATGCGAAGAGATGTGGCAAGCGGGCAACCGGTGAAGGCAGTCATATTTTCCAGCCCTTTGTCCAATGTCAACGCCGAGCCGGCCAGAACGTCCTGTTCAACATCTCGGATATAACCATCCTCCGTTAATTGTATTTTTCTGCCGTCCCAGACATATTCGCCCGGCTGCATTCCTGCGAATTTGGTTATATCCGAGGTCAGGATGAGATTGCTGGCTCCTTTGGCTTTATAAAATGTTCGCACTTCATCATTTGTCAAATGCCTGCCATCCACAATGATGCTCGCTGTTAAACGATCTTCGGCAAGCTGCGGCCACAGAGGATTATGGTGACGATGGATGAAATTCGCACAGCCATTGCCAAGATGCGTTGCAACGGAAGCGCCTTCATTGACGGCTTGTTCTATTATTTCGGATGAAGCGTTATGGTGTCCCAGGGCAGCGACAATATCTTTTTCCCTTAGCTTTCGAATGAATTCAAGCGCTCTGTTTAACTCGGGCGCCAGCGTTATCTGCAGGATATGTCCCCCGGAAGCTTCCATAAAGGCTTCAAATTCTGTCCAGTCCGGTTCTCGTATCCACTTTTTATCGTGTGTCCCCCGAAACCCATCTTGCGGACTGATATACGGGCCCTCAAGATGAAAACCCGGGATTGAACCGCCAATTTCGTCGTCACCGGTGGCCCCCGCCAGAATTTTTAAATTCTGTGTCCACCTGTCCGGGCTATTCGAAATAAGGGTTGGCAAATAGGTGGTGACGCCCTTTTTCCAGAGCGCCCGCGTTACTTTTTTGATTTCTTCAACTGACAAATCAGGTTCTGTAAAATCAATTCCCATATATCCGTTAACCTGATTATCGATCAGGCCGGGAGCAACAAACAAATTTTCCCCTCTTGATTTTTCCCGGGCATGATCCGGAGTGATATCAGTGATAATCCCCTCCGAAATACTGATACTCACTCTTTGCCCGTTATGAACCAATTTACCTCTTACCTGTGCAATATTTTTTCCATCATCCCTGAAACTCATTGATCAATTAATTTTATTAGAGAATTCGCGCGATTATTGATCGCAACTCTTTGACTAAAATAGGTATTTCACTCATTCTAAACAGTTTTAGGGACCCAAAAGAAAATACCCTGTTTATCAGAGGCCTTTGCAGAACCCCATATGTCATCCCGATCCGCCCGACTGGCCCCGTGGAATGCCACAACGTGGCCCCGGCAGGCGGGATTCCACGGGGCTGGCGGAGAGGGATCTCAAGCGATAATACCGTATGTCATCGTTGAAAAGGGATTATCAGGGACCACATTTGAGATTCCTCGTCTCCCGAGGGCTGTCGGAATCCTCGGAATGACCAAATCTTTAGTATTGCAAAGCCCTCATATAGATATAAACAGCAATTTTAATTTCAATTTGTATTTTTGCATTCGACTCATTTAATTAAACAAAAATCTTATTTCAAAAGATGTCATGGCGAATAGATTAAAATCATCTAAATCAACAGCAATTATAAATAGTAGTGTGGGGCTTTTCCTTCTTCGTGCTGTACCCGCAGCTCTTTTAATCTATGGACACGGTTTCGGAAAGGTGTGGAACGTCGTTCACGGGCAGTTTCACTTTGTCAATCCCATTGGGATAGGTCCGGCAGCTTCTCTTGTACTCTCGGGTTTTGCAGAAGGTATTTGTTCTTTTTTTGTTATTTTAGGTTTATACACAAGACTTGCGGCGCTGATTTTGATGATCAATTTTGTGGTTGCCTACTTTACCATGTATAGAGAACTTGCTTTTTTATATTTAGCGGTATTTACGGCCGTTTTTCTCCTTGGGCCAGGTAATTTCTCCTTTGATAGATTGTTTGAATAGTGCGTGAATTTATTTTGACCTAATATTCCCTGGACTTATAGCGATTGATTGTTCATTTTTTAATAACTGTTTAATTTCCTGAAAATCTTTTGATGAAAGCCATTACTGTTCTCATTTTCAGCTGCATGATGTTGGTTTTTAGTTCACCATTGTATGCGCAAAACAGTTTTAGTAATGGACAGCCTAAAAATGTGGGTGATGCCCGGTC
>DASQZL010000202.1:0-20961 GCA_035638715.1 Balneolaceae bacterium | reverse complement strand
CCCCCCGGCAGGATCATTTTTTATGAGCAAGTGGCCATCTAAATCGCAGTAGTCTGCCCACAAACTGAGTAATGCTCCGGCGGCATTGGCGACTGAGCTTTCAATCATGCAGCCGATCATAACCTTCAAATCAAGCTCTCGGGCCCGGTCAATTATATTTTTAGCTTTGTAGAGACTGCCCGTTTTCATTAATTTAATATTGATGATATCAAACGCTTCTGCTGTTTCTTTGACTGATTCATCGCCCAGAAAGCTCTCATCGGCACAGATCGGCAGCGGGGCATTCTGCTTAAGTATTTTTAGATTATCAACCTGGGCAGCAGGCATCGGCTGTTCAACTAATTCAATATTTTTATCACTCAAAAAATCTATCATCTCCCGGGCCTTGCTCAGCGATGTCCATCCTTCATTGGCATCCACCCGAATCAGCTTGTCGGTCACTTCACGGAGCGCATGAATTATTTCCCGGTCTCGACTGGTCCCCAGTTTTACTTTATATATGGGAAAATCAGCCGCCTTCTTTACTTTTTGTTGCATCACATCCAAATCATCCAGCCCGATGGTATATGATGTAACGGGCCCGGTTGATTTTGGAGCATTCCACATTTTCCAAAGAGGCTGCCCCCGGCTCTTGCCCAGCCAGTCGAGCCAAGCCATCTCTACAGCTGCCTGTGCCGATCGAATCGGTGAAACCGTTTGGCTGTGTTTATCGAGCCTTGCGACCAACTCCTCCACGGATTGAATATCAGCAAAAAAATCTTCCGGGATGGTCTGCAGATAATCACGCACCTTGTCAGCATCCTCGTCATAGCGTTTATTGGGTCCGGCCTCGCCATAACCAACGACACCATCTTTCCGGAGTTCAACAAGTACATTATTAACGATTTCTTTTGATCCCCGCGAGATGGTAAAGGGCTGCTTCAGGGTGAGGGGATAATTTTTCCAGGAAAGCTTAAAGTATGACATATCCAGCGAGACTTAGACAGTGAATATAGAGATAAAAAGCGGGTGCTGCGAGGATCATGCCGTCAAAACGATCGAATAGTCCGCCATGACCCGGCAGAATGCTGGAGGCATCTTTTACCTGAGCGGCCCTTTTTAACCTGCTTTCAGCTAAGTCTCCCATCGGTGAAAATGCGCTGACGATAAGTGTGGACGGCAGCAGGAGCAGCCAGTGAAATGGATAATTGACCGGAACAGCAAAGATGACAATCAATAATCCGATAACAGATCCCAATAAGCCGAAAAAAATACCTTCCCAGGTTTTGCTGGGGCTAATCTTCGGTGCAAGCAGTCGGTGGCCAAAATATCTACCTCCGAAATAGGCAAATACATCATTACCCCAAACCATCAGGAAAAGGCTAAGTGTAAGTATAAATCCCGTTTGGTCGGGACTGATATTGCGAATTATGACAAGAAAAAGAAGACCAAAAGGAGCATAACCGGCACAAAAAATCGTAGCGATAAGTTCCTGCATGTGGGTTGTTCTCGTATTCAGGACCTGCAAAACAACAAAAATAAGAAAGAGGGCAATGCCTATTTCAAAAGCGTAAGGAAGAGCCAGCGTTAACAGAATCCAGGATGCGATGACATAAAGAAAAAATTGGTCTGGTTTAAATCCAGCTTTTTCGGCAACTTTTTCGATTTCAACCTGAATGAACAACACTAATATAATAAGTGCGGCATAAAAAAATATGCCCCCCGCCCACATCAACCATAATGCCAGAATAGCCGCCGGTACGGCAAAAAGAATGCGCTTTGCAAGCTCACTCACAACTTATGGTTCCTGATCATTAGAATTTTCCGCTGGTTTATCCCATTCAGATAGAGCCCGGCGCGCCTCTTCTTCATATTCAGCAGGCACATACAAATAAACATGGGCCATATCACCTACATTGAGACTGTAAGCCGAGTCTCTTTTCGACAAAATATTTGAAGGAATTTCCTGATCTGTAAGGAATGTCTTTGCCATCTCAATTTCATATTCAGTTCCGCGCTCCATAACGCAAACCCAATCTTCAATCTCACTTGGTTTTGGTTCATTAATCATGATGATATATCCCTCCTTGGATTCATTACATTATTAAATAGTAAATATAATAAAAATCCAGATATCAGAATGCTTAGCACTACAAGATAGGGAGAGGGCGGCGTGCTTACAGTAGTTGAAGCGAAAGTCGTCTGCGGATAAAATCGTCCCACCAGCACGCTGGTTCCATTATTAACGAAATGAGCTACCATCGCCGGATAAATACTTCGGGTTACCCAGGTTAGAAAAGCCAGTAATATACCAATGCTGGCGAGCGGCAGGAAATTTGAAGGTTCCATATGAAAAATGCCAAAAATAACCCCGGAAAGAATTATCGCAGTTATAATGCCCCAGCTTTTCTGAAACGATCGAAGTGCATATCCACGAAACAAAATTTCTTCACAAAAGGCCGGGACGATAGCAACATTTACCATCACAATCCAGAGGTGTCCATGACCGCCCAGGTAATCCTTGATTTTTTGCATCTGCTGCATTTGCAGTGATTGCAAAACTTGCGGAAAAGGTATTAATGAATTTAACCAGCCCAGCAGCCAGATGACGGGCTGTACTGCCAGCATCAAAAGAAATACGAGACCCATCATAGCAAAGGTATTATCAAAAAATTGCAACCGTAAAAAGGCGGGCCTGTCGTCGGCATTAGCCTGTAGCCGGCAAAAAAACCAGGTCGCCAGGGCCAAAAATAAAATCTGTCCGATAGAATTGCTCAAAAATACCAATCCCATATTTTGTCCGATCAGCGTGGAAATATGCTGCATATCTATCGTTCCGGAGCCATTGCTTGCCTTTAAAACCACCAATACAACTGCGATGACTCCACCAAAAACCTGAAACAGAACAAAGGCGGCTATCACCCAAAGCAAAGCCAGCCAGCCATTTGAAATACCGTGACGTTCAGCCCAGCTTAGATTGGTTGCTTCGGTATCACCCATGTTATTCTCTGATTTCTTCATGATTCACATCCGCCTTTTTATTGCGATCGAAAATTTTGGCACCGATCATCCCGGTAATAATATTCGGAATACCATAAATAAATATTCCCGCAAACAAATTTTGTCCGATATTTCCCTGGTTTTTAAAGCTATGTTTTACTGATTGAATAATCTGCTTTTTCTGATCATGCGGCAAATTCATTGATTTCACTATAGCGATGGCATTTTGCATCCGCCGGTGTAGCATAGTGGGATCAATGAGATGCCATATTAAATTAATTATGATACCCGCAACTGTAATAGCCACTCCCGTTAAAAAACCAACCATGGCAGCCCGGCCCACCTGCATTTTCTTGCTATATTGCCTATTGTAATACCAGCAGGCAAATGCCCCGCCAAATGCTTTGATAAGCCAAACTAAAATAATTGTTCCGAGCACAATATCAACAATGTGATATGAGCCGCTCGAATAGGCCTTAAATCGCCAAAGTGTCAATAATATTTTGACCACAATGGCGATGACAGCAAACAAGACGCCTGCAACGCCTACTGATTTCCAGTAAGATGGCAGTTCCTCAAAATCATTTTGTGATTCAGATTCTGTCATTTCCCTATCGATTCAGCTTAAAAAACATTGGCAACAAATAAACACCTTCAATCATCAGAGGAAAGAATTATTTTCATTGTTCGGATTTTACGATCTTGCTCCATCGTTTCATAAAAAGTTCTGGAGCGTAACAGGGTTTACGGTTTTCCTCTTTCATAAAACAAAGTACGACCTTTCCTGTAGCATGTAGTTTTTCAGAACGATCCGTAAACATTTTGTAATACGTTTCCAGTTTGACAGCCGGGGTATTTACGATAAACACCTTAATTAAAATCTGGTCATCATAAAACAGGGGCGCCTTATATTTAATATGTGATTCAACCACCGGCAACATAATGCCTTTATCCTCGAGCTGGCGATAAGAAATACCCATCGATCGGATCATTTCCGTGCGGGCGACTTCAAAATATTCAAGATACCGGCCGTAATAGACATACCCCATTTTATCGGTTTCGCTGTAACGGCTGCGCAAGGTATGCTCAAAACTAAAAAGAGGCGCTTTATCCGGAATCACAATCGGCTCAGGCTATGATGTTTTTTTGTTCTCTTTTTGTTGCCACCTTCCCATAGCAGCATACTTTTGAATACGTTTTTCCACTAATTTATCCGGGGTGAGGGCTTTCAATCGTTTCAGGGAATCAAGGATTTGGCGCTTCACTGCCGATGCGGATGCCCTGTGATCGCGGTGTGCGCCACCGACCGGTTCTTCAATGATACCGTCGATGACATCAAATTCTTTCAAGTCTTCTGCGGTCAATTTTAACACCGCTGCAGCCTGTTCCTTGTAGTCCCACGTTTTCCAGAGAATGGAGGAACAGGATTCAGGAGAGATGACCGAATACCACGTATTTTCCATCATATAAACTTCATTCCCCATCCCAATGCCGATAGCGCCCCCGCTGGCCCCTTCGCCGATTACGATTGTCACAATGGGAACTTTTAAGGTTGCCATCATCTTCAAATTTCTGGCGATAGCCTCCGCCTGTCCACGCTGTTCGGCCTCCAGGCCGGGATAGGCACCGGGCGTATCCAATAAGGTGATAACAGGGATGTCAAATTTTTCAGCCAATTTCATTAATCGATGGGCTTTGCGATATCCTTCAGGATTTGCCATGCCAAAACGCCGGTGCTGCCGGCTTTGCGTGTCGCGACCTTTTTGGTGCCCCATAATCATGACTGACTGGCCGTCAATGGTAGCCAGCCCTCCCACAATTGCATTATCGTCACTGTAAAAGCGATCGCCATGCAGCTCCGTAAAATTTTCAGTAATAAGGTCGATATAATCAGAGGTATACGGCCTGTTTTGATGGCGAGACAGCTGTACCTTTTGCCATCGGGTGAGATTGGAAAAAATTGAGGTTCTCAGTTCCTCAACCCGTTTTTCGAGACGTTCAATTTCCGGGGCCAGCACATCATCATCAGCGATGGTGAGGTTACTTAATTCCTCTATTTTTCGTTCAAGATCAGCGATGGGCTTTTCGAAATCCAAATATTCCATTAAGAATGTTCTTCAATTCAAAAGTTCATTTAATATACGAACTAATCAGTGAATATGAGAGCCGAATATTACGTTAATGTTAACAGAAATGCTAAAGTTTTCCTATCATACTTTTCAGCTTTAGCGACCACACACGCCACATGGCTTCTCGTACAATTTTTTTCGACATTTTTGAGACACCTTCCTCTCGCTCGCGAAAAATAATTGAAACCTCGCCAATGGTAAAGCCTGCTTTCCATGCCCTGAAATGCAGCTCAATCTGGAATGCATAGCCATTCGAGCTGATACGGTCCAGCGAGAGGGCTTCCAGCACTTTTCTGTGAATGCATTTGAAACCCGCGGTCATATCACGGATCGGTATTCCCGTGATTATCCGTGCATACACATTAGCGCTATAGGATAAAATAAGTCGGCTCAAAGGCCAATTAATGATGCTGATTCCATTTTTATAACGCGATCCCACGGCTACATCGGCGTGGCCGCTGCGCACGCATTCAACCAGCCTGGGCAAGTCTTTGGGATCGTGCGAGAAATCAGCGTCCATCTCGCAGATATATGTGTATCCATGCTCAAGAGCAAATTTGAAACCTTGTACATAAGCCGACCCCAGACCTAATTTTCCGGATCGCTCAATCAGGTGCAGTCTGTCGGCATACGTTTTTTGCAATTCACGGACGATATTTCCCGTGCCATCGGGCGAGGCATCATCAACTACCAGCAGATCTATTGGCTCTTCCAATTCCATAACCGTTCTGACTATTTTTTCAATATTGTGCGCCTCATTATAAGTAGGCACGACAACAATAGTTGATTCCTGCATGGTTGATTAGTTGGTTAGGGCTAATTACACTAAGACATTTGAAAACAATGAAACCATTATGTACTTATTATAAGAATATCTTTTTGCAGAGTTTCATTAAGCAAGCCTTAGAATATCTATAAAATATTACTAATTTCTAAGATTATACGACAATTTTTTAGATACTAACCCGATAAATTTATTTTACTTATAAGTAGTCCTTAATAAATCCAAAGGATAACCATTTCTTTGTTAATATAACACCAAAAATTAGTTATACTCTGACCTGTCTTTATTTACAGTTTTTTTAAACAATTTTTAAATAAAAACTCTTTTTCTTTCTTGTTCGATCTGAAAAAAACATCCACCAAAACGAAGGCGCGTCTCGGCCAAATTAAAACTGACCACGGGAGCATTCAAACGCCTATATTTATGCCGGTTGGTACCCTCGGAACTGTAAAAGCCGTAAAGCAGGATGATCTGGTCAATAAGGTGAAAGCCCAGATTATCCTCGGCAATACGTATCACTTATATTTACGTCCGGGATGCGATATTATTCGCGGTGCCGGCGGACTTCACTCCTTTATTGACTGGGATTATCCCATCTTGACTGATTCCGGCGGTTACCAGGTCTTTTCGCTCTCCGATAACCGGAAGCTCACCGAAAAGGGAGCGCAATTTAAAAGTCATCTTGACGGCTCCAAACATCTCTTCACCCCTGAAAACGTGGTGGAAACGCAGCGTATTTTGGGGTCGGATATTATGATGATGCTGGATGAATGTCCGCCCTACCCCTGCGAATACGAGTATGCCAAACAATCGATGGAACTGACCCATCGCTGGGCGGAACGAGGGCGAAATACTTTTCTCGATTCTGAACCACTGTATGGACATCAACAGTTTCAGTTCGGCATCGTACAGGGCAGCACCTACGAGGATTTGCGCAGAGAATCGGCAGAATTTATGACACAACTTGATCCTGATGGCATCGCAATTGGCGGGTTGAGTGTGGGTGAGCCGACCGGACTGATGCACGAAATGATGGATCTGAATACGGATGATCTGCCCGAGCAAAAACCCCGCTACCTGATGGGTGTAGGCAAACCGGCCGACTTGCTGCAAAGTGTTGCTCGCGGTATCGATATGTTTGACTGCGTATTGCCGACCCGCAATGCACGCAACGGACAAATTTTCACCCGCAACGGGATTATCAATATTCGCAATGCCAAATGGAAAAATCACCATCAACCGCTGGATGAAGATTTCCCTTCCGATCTGTGCCGGAAATACAAGATGTCATATATTCACCATCTGTTCCGCAACAGCGAGTTGCTCGGCCTGGAACTGGCCAGCCTGCACAATCTTACGTTCTATTTATGGTTGATGAAGAAAATTCGTGCGCGTATTCAGGATGACACCTTTGCCGGCTGGTATCAGGACATGAGCGAGCAGGTGGCGAAACGGATATGATCCTGTCACATGTGCCTGTCCTAATTAGTTCTTTCCGGCGATGGAATCTATCCAATCATCGCCCTTGCAAGAGTGTATGGGGCTGATCGTTGTTGACGCTTCAATGGACAACAAAACATAATACAAGCTATCCCTGATTTTGTCATCCCGAACCCGGCCCGCCGGCCCTGTGGAATGCCACACCGTGGCCCCGGCAGGCCGGGATTCCACGGGGCAGGCGCGTGAGGGATCTCAAGTGATGATAAAGGCAATTCTTATTCAAAGCTAAAAATAGTTTCACACTGAGAACAGGCCGGTTGCTACGGACTGATTATGAACTAAATCGACAGTTAAGATTCCTCGTCTTCCGACGGCCGTCGGATTCCTCGGAATGACGAAGTCTCTACGGGTATGAGTCTGCCCATTATTGACGCTTCAATGGACAACAAAACGAAATAAAAACGAACCATAATATTGTCAACCGGCTTGGCACAAGCTTATTCACCGAAGGGATGCCCCGGCAGGGATGATTTGCTTAGCACTGCAGAGCCAGCTGTATTATTAGAAATACCAATAAAATCGAAGATGCCCAAAAAGATAGGTGTCCGCTGAAAAAATTCGGTGAGCTGTAAAAAATTTGACATTAAGATTTAACTTCAACCGTGAACAAACGGGTTGCGCTTCTTTTCGTGTCCGATAGTCGTCGAAGAACCGTGACCGGGATACACTTTGGTTTCATCGGGTAAAGAATAGAGCTGCTCTCTGATGGAATTTTGCAGGATTTTCATATCGCCGCGATATAAATCAGTACGACCAACGCCCTCCCTGAAAATTACGTCACCGGCAATAAGCATTTGATCTTCTGCATTATATAATGAAACATGATCCGGAGCGTGACCGGGAGTGTATAATACATCAAAGCAGAACGGTTCAATTTCCCAGTTTTTTTGAACAGGCAACTTTTCCGGCTCGAAGTCGAATTGTTTGGCAGCAATACCGAACATTTGTGCCTGCGACGCAAAATTATCCCATAAATACCGGTCCGTGTCATTTAAATAGACGGGCACAGAAAAATCGTCTAAAACGGACTGCAAACCCAAGACATGATCAACATGGGCGTGCGTCAATATCACCGCCTTTAAAGAGGCATTTTCTTCATCCAGCTTCCGGCTAAATTCGTTGAATTCAGAAGATTTGTGAAAACCAGGGTCTACGACTAATGCCTTCTTTTCACTGATTAAAACGTATGTATTTTCTTCAAATGGACCGACGGTAAATTTGTAGAGCTTCATGGATTAGAAAAGTAGGCTATTTTGTCATCCTATTTTATAGAAAATGCCAAGTTGATGAACTTGGCATTTTGGATAAAAAGGAATGGAATTCGTCGGAAAAGAGCTTTAAGAATTATCTTTTCCATAGCGCTTGTTAAAGCGGTCAATACGGTCTGCTTTTTTCTGAAAAGTCAGATCGTCGGTATAAAACGGATGATTCTTGGAATCCACCTCACTTTTAAAAACACCGTTGTCGGGATCCATTGTGCTGCGGGTCTTAAACTCTGTCCCGTCACTGAGCACAACTGTAATTTCCTTGTATTCAGGATGTATTCCTTCTTTCATTTTCGAATATTTAATTCAGAATTAATTTGCTCTGGAAGATAAGGTTATAACCGTCGTTTTGCAATCTATTTTATCAGCGTGAAGTTCCTTTGTATTAGTTTTTTCTTGCCGCTGGCCGGGGTTACGCTCTCATAACTACTAAGGGTGATTATTTGTTTCTACTCTGATGAATGCAATCATATATCATCAAAGTCATCAAAATCATCAACAGACCCCAGCATGCTGCCCAGCATGTCCGAATAAGAACGCATATTTTCCATATCTTCTTTGCCTAACATGGAGTGCTGGTGGAGTGCTTCAACGACTAAATCCATTAGTACCAATGATTCACGTTCATCGGTATAGGGAGCATTTTTTTTGACAAAATCTGCTAATCCTTTAACCCTATTCAAGGTCCGTTTATACTCTTTATTGCTCATTTTATCACTGAGTTCGAGGTCATTACCATCCGCAAACCAGTCAAGAATAGCCTGATATTTATTTCCATCCTCCTGCTTCTTTTCATCCTGTGGATCTGGAAAATGTTCAATAAATCGCTTTTTGATGGCTTTCCCAATCAGATGCTTGGCAACATTGATGGCTCCCTCCTGTTCGCCTTCGTAAACCAGTTCGAGTTTTCCTGTTAAGGCGGGAACGATATTATAGACATCCGTGATACGAGCGGTGGTCTTTGCTTCCCCATTCACAATGGCGCGTCGTTCGGCCGATGAAATAAGCTGCTCCATTGCTGTAATGGTGAGCCTTGCAGAAACACCGCTTTTTTGGTCGATATATTCTGAATTTCGGGCCTCAATAGCAGTTTGTTCGATAATTTCCTTAACGATTTCCGGCACTGAAACGTGCACCTCCCCATTGCGGGCTGACCACGCCTCCTGGCTGGTAATATCCATTCCGATTTTAATATTTTTGGGGTAATGAGTCATAATCTGGGAATCAATGCGGTCTTTCAGCGGGGTGATTATATTTCCGCGGTTGGTGTAGTCTTCGGGATTAGCTGAAAATATCATCATCACGTCGAGGGGAATGCGCACATCAAAGCCACGAATTTGTATGTCTCGTTCCTGCATGATATTAAGTAATGATACCTGGATGCGCGGCTGTAAATCAGGCAGTTCATTGATAGCAAACACCCCGCGGTTGGTACGCGGGATAAGGCCAAAATTGATCACATTTTCATCGGCCAGCGTGCGCTTTTGGGTTGCCGCCTTAATGGGATCCAAATCACCGATGAGGTCAGCTACGGTGGTATCCGGAGTCGCCAGTTTTTCGCCATAGCGCTCACTTCGATGGATCCATTCGATAGGCGTGCTATCCCCCTCTTCTTCAACCCGATCACGGGCGTATTTTGATACGGGGTTAAAGGGATCGTCATTAATCTCTGAATCCTTGATAATGGGCATGAATTCATCCAGAAAGTTTACCATCATCCGCAGCATGCGGGTTTTTGCCTGTCCCCGCAGTCCCAATAATATAATATCATGTTTGGAAAGCAGGGCATGTTGCAACTGGGGAATCACCGTATGTTCATAGCCTAAAATATCGGGAAAAAGCGGTTCATCCTTGCGAAGCTTTTGGATGAGATTCTGTCGTATCTCCTCTTTTACCGATATCGATTCCCATCCACTTCGTTTTAACTGACCCAGAGATTCTATATTGTCAATATCAATATTCATAAATACTCAATCCTGTTGATTGATTTTAAGTTGTTGATAAGCCTTCCCATGCTTCTTAAGCTAACGCAAAAATACGTTAGAAGAAGCAACTTCAAAAACATCTTTTATCGCTTCCGATTTCACAAATCTGTAATTTATAAACCGTTACATTTACCAATTATAACTCATTAAAGCGGCTTTTCATTTCAATTTATATTAGTCATTATAATTTCTCTATATAATTATGATAACCTTAACGTGCGGTACACTTGGGGATAGTGTTAATAAATAGTTAAATGTCAGCCGATCATTCCGCACCACGCCTTCACAACGAAACATCACTATGTTAAATCTTCGGTGAGCAAGCATCACCTGTGTTAAAACTCCGGCGAGCACGCATTAAGTAGCTGGGATACAGAATTTTGAGCGGATAGAAATATTGGGTAACTAATGGGACTATTTAAATGACGTTGAAAAATGTTGAATAGTGTTCATAAAAATCTCCAGGTATTTTAAATGACACACAACATATATAATAATCCATTTCTGTATATAAATTAACGCTAATTTATTTTTTGAATAACAAAAATTTCAGTATAAATATTAATAACTTATAATCCTCTGGGACTAATCTCAGTTCAGACAAAAATTAATTGAAAACCATCTTATTGCAGACGCAAAAAAGGTAATTTTCATTCATCAGAGTGATAAAAAACATTTATTTGAGAAAAATATTTTTGTTCTTTCTGCTTAAAATATATGCCTCCCATTATGAAAAAACTAATGTTTAAATACATTATATAATATTTCATTTAAAAACTTATAATTCCCAATAATCCTTGATTATCCGTATGACAAATATTTAAATTACAATTGCGAAAGCGCTTTCACTATGAATAATTTTTGTAATACAAGTAGTAGCAAAATTATTCGTGCTGAAATGATTTGTTGACCATTTTAAGTCTTCTAATTTTTTATAACTGAAATGATAATTACACATTCTGATACATGGAGAAGAAAAATACAAAACTAATCCTCTTATTATGTCTATTTTGGGGCTCTGTATTACCTCTAAAAGCACAAACGGTTTCCGGTACGGTAAAAGATGCCCAAACAGGTAAAACGTTACCGGGGGTTAACATCTCTGTTAAGGGAACCCAGCAGGGAACTTCAACTAATGCCCAGGGGCACTATACCCTTTCCGTTCCTTCGCGCTCCGACACGCTGGTATTTTCTTATATCGGCTACCATGCGCAAACTGTTCCTATCAAAGGGCGTACGACTATCGATGTAAATTTGAAGCAGAGCATCAATAAGTTAAATAGTATGGTCGTTATCGGTTATGGAACGCAGAAAAAGCAAGATGAAACAGGGTCGGTAACCTCTGTTAGTTCCAGTGATTTCAACCAGGGGTCTATTACATCTCCCCAAGACTTGTTAACGGGCAAGACGGCCGGCGTAACCGTCACACCTAACGGAGGCGCACCGGGCAGCGGGGCAACGGTACGCATTCGGGGCGGGTCTTCGCTATCTGCCAGCAACGCTCCCCTTTATGTTGTTGATGGCATGCCTTTGGAAGGTAGTGGTGTTTCAGGGACACGAAATCCGCTCAACACCATCAACCCGAATGACATTAAGTCTATTACTATATTAAAAGATGCTTCGGCAACGGCTATCTATGGGTCCCGGGCTTCCAATGGTGTCATAATTATTACGACTAAAAAAGGGCAGGAAGGCGAACCACTTAAAGTCAATTACACTGGGAAGTTTTCACTGAATACCAATGCCAATCAAGTAAATGTACTCTCTACAAAGGCGTACAAAAGAATTATCAGTCAGCATTTTGGTCAGCGGGGCGTTACAAAATTCGGTGATGCCTCGACAAACTGGCAAAATCAAATTTATCGTAATTCCTTTAGTCAACAGCATAACTTAAGCTTCACGGGATCTTATAAAGAGCTGCCGTACCGCGTTTCTCTGGGCTTTACCGGAAATAACGGAACGCTCAAAACATCAAAAATGAATCGGCAAACGGCATCCATTTCGCTCAATCCTTCGCTTCTAAATGATAAGCTCAAGATTGATCTTAATTTAAAAGGAGCCCGCATTACGAACCGTTTTGCCAATCAGGGAGCTATTGGTGCTGCCGTCGCTTTTGATCCCACTCATCCGGTTAAAGTGGATACGGCAGGTGCACCTTTTGGCGGCTATTATACCTGGGTATCCAACGAGGGTATCCCCAACAATACGACAGCTCCCGCCAACCCCGTGGCATTGTTAAAGCAAACGCATGATAATTCCACGGTATATCGATCTATCGGAAATATTAAATTCGATTATCAACTCCCATATATCCCCGATTTACATGCCAATCTTAATTTGGGATATGACTATTCTACCGTAGGTAAGGGTCGATATGTTGTTCCGGCCAATGCCGCTTTTGCTATTACCGGCAATGGAGCACCGGGAACACGCCGCGATTATTCGCAGGATAAACGAAATCAGACACTCAACTTTTATTTGAGTTATGATAAAGATTTATCCAATATTAAAAGCCATATTAAAGCAACGGCCGGTTACTCCTGGGAACATCATTATAGCCAGGGCTCAACTTATGAAACGAATTATAACCGCGCTGATACCCTGGTCGTTAATCAAAATACGAGCTACAAAACCGAGCATTACATTATCTCGTTTTTTGGCCGGTTCAATTATTCGTTTGAAAATAAATACCTGTTGACAGGTACACTACGGGATGATGGTACTTCCCGGTTTTCGAAATCAAACCGGTGGGGACTTTTCCCTTCGGCGGCCTTCGCCTGGAAAATCAATCAGGAGCCGTTCCTGAAAAAATCAAATATTGTCTCACAGATGAAGCTCCGGCTGAGCTATGGTATAACCGGTCAGCAACGAATCAACCAGGGCGATTACCCCTATCTGGGGACCTACACCTATTCTCAGCCCAATGCGGATTATCAATTCGGCAATAACTTCGTTACGACCTTGCGGCCGGAAGGATATAATTCCAATATCAAATGGGAATCGACCACTACTTATGATGTTGGATTAGACTATGGCTTCTTCAACGACCGGCTTAATGGATCGTTTGATGCATATTACCGCAAAACCAACAACCTGCTCAATGTCATTCCCGTGCCGGCCGGTACAAACTTTACCAATAGAATTCTTACCAACGTGGGTACATTGGATGTGCGTGGATTTGAATTTGATGTAACGGGCAGACCTATTTCTACCGATAATGGCTATCTGCAGATAAGCTTTAATGCTTCTCATAACATCAACAAAATTACTAAGCTTACCAATGTAAATAATCCCGAATATATTGGTGTGGAAACAGGTGGTATTTCCGGCGGAACCGGTAATACAATTCAGATCAACAGTGTCGGCCATCCGCGTAAGTCATTTTATGTTTATAAACAGGTTTATAACCAAAACGGCAGACCGCTGGCCGGTGTATATGTCGATCAAAACGGAGATGGTATCATCAATGCCAACGACAAATACAGATATAAAAGTCCATCTCCACGTTACACATTCGGTCTTTCGCCCAAAGCCAAATATAAAAACTGGGATTTCTCGTTTACCGCACGGGCCGATCTCGGAAACTATGTGTACAATAACGTTCTCTCGAATCACGACAGCTATAACAGCCTGTTAAATTCCAGTGGCGTTCTGACTAATGCAGTAGCAAGTATTACACAAACGAATTTCAGCACTCCGCAATATCATTCCGATTATTTTGTGGAGAATGCATCGTTCCTGCGGCTCGATAATGCAACGCTGGGTTATACCTTCAAACAATTGGGATTTGAAGGACAAAATGCTTCACTGCGACTTTCAGCCACGGTTCAAAATGCATTTGTAATAACAAATTATGATGGGATCAATCCCGAAGTATTCGGTGGTATCGATAATAATATTTATCCGAGACCGCGCACATTCATACTGGGAATTAGTCTCAATTTCTAATTACAATTTTAAATCTTGATTATTATGCTTATCAAAAAATATAGAATTATACCTCTGGCGCTTATTGTCATGCTGACTTTCGTTATGGCGTCTTGTGTAGGTGACCTGAATACAAAACCGCTGAGCAGCAACACGGTAACTTCAGCCTCGGTTTATAAAACCCCGCAGGATTACAAACAGGTGCTCGCAAAACTGTATGCCGGTTTTGCCACTACCGGTCAGCAGGGCCCGTCCGGCAATCCGGATATTCAGGGCATTGACGAAGGGGCTTCCAGCTATATCCGTCAATATTGGGAAGCCCAGGAATTGCCTACTGACGAAGCAGTAATCGCCTGGAATGACCCGGGTCTGCCAGAATTTAATACTCAGTCCTGGAATTCATCCAACGGCTTCGTGATGGGGATGTACGATCGCATTTATTACGAAATTACGATGGCTAATGAGTTTATACGTCACGCCCAGGGAAGCAGTAATCCCACTATTCGGGAATATAACACCGAGGCCCGTTTCATCAGAGCCTACTGTTACTGGAATGCGCTGGACCTTTATGGAGGGGGCGTCCCATTTGTGACAGAAAAAAACAAAGTAGGAGCTTTTCAGCCTAAACCTATCAGCAGCGATTCGCTGTTCTCCTATATCACCAGCGAACTCAAGGATATTGCGCCCAAGCTCCCCGCTCCCCAACAGAATGAGTATGGTCGTGTTGACCGGGCTGCCGCCTGGACCCTGCTGGCCAAGCTTTATTTGAATGCTAAAGTATACACCGGGACGGCTCACTGGAGTGATTGTATCACCTATGCCAAAAAGGTAATTAACCAGGGCGGTTATTCGCTCGATCCCACCTACGATAACCTGTTCCGGGCTGATAATCAAAATGCGCAGGGTATCATATGGGCTATCCCCTTCGATGGTGTTCATACAAAAACCTATGGCGGCACAAACTTCATTATTCACGCCGAAGTGGGTGGCAGTATGAGTGCCAGTAATTTCGGCATCGAAAGTGGATGGGCCGGCAC
The DNA here is from genome assembly GCA_035638715.1 of Balneolaceae bacterium. GTDB lineage: Bacteria > Bacteroidota > Rhodothermia > Balneolales > Balneolaceae > SMO-BIN1. The sequence continues at coordinate 5,355 of DASQZL010000202.1, read as the reverse complement.
CCGGGTAACCCCGCAATTCTATAATAAATTCGATACGACCAATGACTCCAGAGCGATGTTTTATACAAATGGCCAAACCAAAAGCATAAAAGATATCCACAATTTCAGTGATGGATATGCGGTTACCAAATGGAAAAACATCACCTCTAAAGGCAAGCCCGGCAAGGTCCCTGCTTTTGCTGATACAGATTACCCGATGTTCCGGCTGGCTGATGTCTACTTGATGTATGCTGAAGCCGTTGCCCGTGGCGGTAAAGGCGGCAGCATGAGTGAGGCTGTCAACCTGGTAAACAAAATCAGAGAACGGGCTTATGGTAATAGTTCGGGTGATATCTCGGCTTCACAATTGACGCCGGATTTCATTCTAAATGAACGCGCCCGTGAATTATACTGGGAAGGCTATCGACGGACCGATCTCATTCGATATGGATTATATACCACGCCCGATTATGTCTGGTCCTGGAAAGGTGGTACGCAGGCTGGTTCTGCAACAGACTCCCATTACAAAGTCTATCCCATTCCAGCGTCTGATATAAATTCCAACCCCAATTTGACACAGAATCCGGGTTATTAATCTTCAATTAAATTTAAACAAAGCAATTATGAAAAAACTGACTCTTTTACTTATCGCATTGCTTGGTACTTTTGTATTGTTTTCGTGTAAGGTCCGGGATACGACACCGGTTCTTGCCACGAATCCCGGTTCACCTTCCATAACGGCTCCCAAATCGGGACAGTCGTATACATTGATGAAATCAAATGCGAGTGATACGGTACTGTCCATGCAATGGACCAAACCCAACTATGGAGTTTCTACGGCGATCAATTATTCAGTTCAGATGGATACATCAAGTGCATTTTCCAATCCTATTGAACTTGGATCCTCACATAAAACAACTTTCTCAATGACTGAGGGAGAACTAAACAGCAAGTTGCTGAGTGCCGGAATGGCCGGCGGCGTAAAAACTTCCATACAGGTACGCGTTCTTGCATCGGTATCAGATTCTATACAACAACAGGTATCTGATCCGGTTTCAATCTCGGTAACTCCCTATTCTGTTTGTAAGTATTGTCCTGATATTTATGTACCCGGAAGCTATCAATCAGCAAGTGGTTATGGCAGTGATTGGACGCCGGGGGATGCCCCTGCCCTTGCGACTACAACGGGTCTGGATCAGTATGAAGGATATATCTACTTTAAAAATCCAAATTCACAGTTTAAAATTACCGCCGACCAGAGTTGGAGCACCAATTGGGGTGCGGGAAGCAAAAACAATACGCTTGATCCCAGTGGTGGCAACCTAACAATGGCCAATGCCGGTTATTATAAAGTTAATGTGGACCTTAATGCGCTGACATATTCGGTTACTAAAACCACCTGGTCAGTCATTGGAGATGCCGTCAAGGGGTGGAATACGGATGTCGAAATGACATTCAATCCAAGCAAAAAAACATGGACGGTAACCACCGACCTGACCCAGGGCGGCCTTAAATTCAGGGCAAATGACAGCTGGGATATAAATTATGGAGATAACGGCGGCGACGGGACGCTTGAGTCCGGCGGTAGCAATATCAATATCAGCCAAGCCGGTAATTACACCATCACCCTTAACCTGAGCACTCACCCATATACGTATTCCCTTACTAAGAATTAGCTTTTAGTTACTAAATTAATCAGCTGACAGAGATTCGGCAAAGTCCGAATCCTGTCAGCGTGATTTTATACCTCTGAATTATGCACGACTAATATGATATAATTCAATATCATTTTATCAGTGTTTATTTCCTCAGAGATTTAAAATCCGAGCTGTTATCCTTAAAATTTTAATCCGTGAACCGTAAAATAACATATCTCGCAATTCCGCTGATGGTCTTTACCCTGCTTCAATGCAAGAATGGAGTAACAAATTCATCAGGCATGAACACTGATTCTACTGGCGTACACCAGCCGGGTGGCAGTAATGCTGCAAATAAATTTTCCGGAGTGATGATGGAAGGGTTTTATTGGAACGTACCGAAAGGCGGTAATTGGTGGAACACCATCAAAAATAAAATTGCCGTTCTGGCAAATATATCCCACGGATATGGAATCGATCGAATTTGGCTACCACCGGCTTACAAGGCACAAAGCGGGCCGCAATCGATGGGTTATGATCCTTATGATTATTATGATTTGGGTAATTTTCACCAAAAAGGAACTACAGAAACGCGGTTTGGCTCCAGGAAAGAACTGGAAAGTCTTATTGCAGCATTGAAAAAAAATCATATCAAGGTGATGGAAGACATTGTGCTGAATCACCGTTCGGGCGGGGCCAAAGAATGGAATCCCTATACCAAAGACAGCACTTATACCGATTTCAGCGGAGTAAAATCCGGTAAGGCGAAGTGGCATTGGCAGCAGTTTCATCCTAATTCGGTGAGTCAGTCTGATCCCGGCAAATTCGGCAATATGCCGGATGTCTGCTACAAGTGTAAACCGGTATCTGCAGACATTAAAACCTGGATGAACTGGCTTCAGGACAGTGTTGGATTTAACGGAGGCTGGCGCTTTGATTACGTAAAAGGTATCTATCCGTGGGTCGTCACCGAAATGAAGAAAGCCACCGGTAATGCATTCTCTATTGGTGAATACTACGATGGCAATGTTGATAAAGTGAATACATGGATAAACCAAACCAGAACGAACGACACACCATCGGCCCACGCCTTTGATTTTCCTCTTTATTACACGATGGTCAACGTTTTTGAAAAAACCGATGGGAGCGGAAATATCTCTGACCTGGTGAATCCCAATAAATCATTGGCTGCCAAACGACCCGGCAGGGCCGTAACTTTTGCCGGCAATCATGACACCGATAAAATCGTGAAAGACAAGATGCTGGCCTATGCTTTTATTCTTACCTACAAGGGTTACCCCTGTATTTGGTGGAAGGATTATTTTAATTATGGATTGGATACTTCAGCCGGGAAATCGGGCAACGGTATTAACCCGCTTGTCTGGGTTCGGGGAAAACTGGCCAAAGGAAATCCTTCAATTCGACTTATAAAAGCTGATGACAGCGATATTCTTGTTTACGCAGCAAAAGGAACCTCTTCATCCCACCCAGGCTATATCGTTGTGATGGATGATAATCCCTCCGGCTGGAGAAATGTGGCAATTCAGACCAAAAACAGCTATCTACAGGGAAAAACGCTAAAAGCTTATGCCTGGTATTCAACCGTGAAGGGCAAAAACAGCGATCCGAATGATGCTTCCTGTGATCAGTCCGGTAATGTTAAATTGTCTGTTCCTCCACGTGGATATGCCGTTTATTCGGTTAAAGGATTTTAAAAACAGGATAAGTTTCACTATTGGCAATATATTTTGAAGGCTTTGAAAAATTTAAAATGTTATCCTGTTTCTTTAATCCTAAACTTGTCCCAGGATCTATGATTAAAGGCTATAAAACCAACTTAAAATTCTTAACCAGGTTCAGGATGACATGAGTGGGGTTTTTAAGGCCCTCGTTTTAATTTTTTGAAGATTCCATGAATACTAACTAACAAATATTTATGAAACAAAAGGTACCGTTTCTCGCTTATTTTTTACTTTTAATGATCGCCCTTCCATTTTATGCAAGCGCCCAATCCTCTCCTGTTAAACGCGTTGCACCCTTAAATTGGTGGGTGGGCATGAAAGATCCCCACCTGCAATTAATGCTACAAGCCCCGGACATTGGTAAGGCAAAGGTTAACATTAACTATCCCGGCGTCCGTTTGCAGAAGGTTCATCGAACCGATAACAAGGATTTCCTGTTTCTGGACTTGTATATTTCGAGTGATGCCTCTCCGGGGCAACTTCCCATCCATATCAATCGACCCGGAAAGTCATCGTTTACGTATGATTACACACTGAAAAGCCGGAAAGGCGATCACCATCCGGATCAGATAAGTCCCAAAGATGCCATTTATCTCATCACCCCCGATCGTTTTGCGAACGGAAATTATGCAAACGACAGCGTGGCTGGACTGAAGGACAGCCTGAACATGGAATCGCCACACGGGCGTCATGGCGGCGACATTCAGGGCATCATCAATCATCTGAATTACCTGCAAAATCTGGGCGTGACCACCCTGTGGATCAACCCGCTGCTGACCAACGCCATGCCCACCTATTCTTATCACGGCTATGCGATTACTGATTATTATCATATCGATCCCCGGTTCGGAAGCAATAATTTGTACAAAAAACTGGCGCAGGATTTGCATAAGCGCGGGATGAAATTAATTATGGATATGGTCGTCAATCACTCCGGCAGTCATGCCTGGTGGGTAAAAAATCCGCCGGCTAAAAACTGGATTCATCCCTATATGAAAAATAATTTTGCGATGAATTCGGTTTCAGATCCGCATGCTCCCAAAGCCGAGCGCGATTCCCTGCAAAACGGCTGGTTTGTCCGCTCCATGGCCGATCTGAATGAAAGCAATCCCTACCTGGCTAATTATCTCATCCAAAACACAATTTGGTGGATTGAATATGCAGGCATCGACGGCATTCGCATGGACACCTACCCGTTTAACAATCAAACATTCATGAAACGCTGGGTGGAACGGATTCACCGGGAATATCCTGGCTTTTATATCGTGGGGGAAGCTTGGTACAAAAGTGCTGCGGAAGCCTCCTACTGGGCCGGCAAGGATACCACCCAATCACACGCTTTTAATACACGACTGCCGAGCGTTACTGATTTTCCCCTCACCTTTGCCACACACCAGGCGTTTAAACCGGGTGGCTCCGTGCAGGCACTTTATAATGTGCTTAAAAAAGACTTTTTATACGATCGACCGGATGATAATTTAATTTTCCTCGATAATCACGATATGGATCGTTTCTTCTATACGATTGATGAAAATCTGGCTAAATATAAACTCGCAATGACCTTCCTGCTGACGACCCGCGGCATTCCGGAAATCTATTACGGGACGGAAATACTGATGAAAACACATGGCAAGGATGGTGTAGTACGGAAGGATTTCCCCGGAGGATGGAAAAACGATAAACGCGATGCCTTTACGAAAAAGGGGCGCACGGCCCGGGAAAATAAAGCCTTCAATTTTACCCGCAAACTGCTGCAATGGCGACAGACGAGCAAAGCCGTGCAATCGGGCAACCTGAAACAATGGCCTCCTAAACACAATGTATATGCCTACGCACGGAATTCCGCTCATCACTCCGTGTTGGTGATTATCAACAATAGCGATAAGGCGCGATCTTTTGACCTGTCGACGATGAGTGATTTAACGGATGGTCCTTTCCAAACGGCTACACGCGTGCTCACCAGACAAAAGGTTCAGGCAAGCAAAAAACTTCATCTT
>DASQZL010000201.1:0-2667 GCA_035638715.1 Balneolaceae bacterium | reverse complement strand
AGGCGTGGTAGCTCAGTTGGTGAGAGCGTCGGATTCATAACCCGGAGGTCGACGGTTCGAATCCGTCCCACGCTACTTTTACTTCTCTTCCATTCGGTCTTTTTATTAAAGACTTCGCATATCTATGTGAAAATATTTTTTGTTACTACAGCTATTTAGGCCCTTCTCAATTGCTGAAAATTGGAACTGAAACCAGCAATCTCATTCTTTTTTGTGCGTTAATGCGAATAATAAATGAACCTTATCTATATAGCATAGCGATATCAGCATAACGGTTTTAAAAATATACCTTCGAAATAGTGACAAAAAAGAAAATTAATATGAATATTTTTGAATTTGAAAAGTCTTTAAAAAACGATTTCGGAAGTTTTAAGGCATTATTAACACTTCAATCTAACTTACTTAAAGATTAAATTGTACCACAGCGACGTTAAAGTTAAAAGAAAGCGATGGGCTGTTAGCCGGGCTTCATAAATTAAAACGACCTGTTTTCTTTTTTATCTCGTCCGTCACTTCATTGCTGTGCCAAGACGGGGCGGTGTTGATCTGAATAATCCAGCGCCACATCCCTGGTCGTTATGCACACCTACATTTATTCTATTCCGTTATAGTATTGTTCCCTGACTTTGCTGGGGCTAAAATAATTATCGAACAGAGAGTAGTCTTTTTGATAAAACGTCAGGGCAAATTCGAGAGCCTCTTCAGATAAATCCTGGAGGCCATAGGTGACACCTCCCGACTTTATCTTTCTTATCCTCAAATCAGCTTTAAATTTTTTCAGCATATCCTCGACGGCCTTCATCTGGTTCAACAAAAAAATATGATCAATATATGACAGGCTGTTACCCAAAAAAGTGTGCTGCGGCCTGGAATGATGTTCAATTGACTTATTTGCTCTCCGATAGGCCTTTAAGCGCAAAACGAACGTATTGAGATCTGGCTTTACCGGCAGGCCTTTACTTTTAAGAGCCGATGATGTTTTTTCAAGGTCGCCCAGCTCCACAACGCGATTGCGATAGCAGGAAATCAATCGTTTAACCGGATCACGTATAACAGCAAAACGGACGGCATCGGTACGTTTTTGCAATTTTTCAATGCTCGTAAACGCATACGGGCGCTTGTGATAATAATCATGCACATCCTGGTATTCATTGTATGGCTCCAGATCAGTATTAAAAATGTTGCCAAACTCAATTTCATGCAGTGCTTGTTTGACCGAAGTGCAGGCATTTTTGGGAATGGGAATGTAAATTAATTGCTGATCAGGCAAATAAATCTGGTGTATCTGACAGGATGGTAACCCCATCCGCCTGCCAACGAAATGATAATAAAGCCTGATATTTTCAATAGTACGAGAAATTATGCTCATGGGCATATCTATTCAATAAAGTTGAACTATCCCGGGACTCTGAATCATGTTATCGCGAAGATACCAAAAATGTCTTTTATTTTTATAAACTGCTGCGAACTCTTTAAAAGAGATTTCATGTTTTTTTGTTTATCTCCGTAATGCGTTCAGGGCTGAGTTTTTGTAAATAATATTAAGAGCAATATAAATGATTGATATTTAAAACTTTAGAAATGTTTAATATTAAAAAAATCAGTCTATACCCTGACTGAAGATCAGTTTTGACAATATTTCACCCATCACCAGCAGAACCGTAGTTAATTAGCGAGGTTTCTATGGTAATCTGTCGTTTTAATCGAATAACCCCAATTTTTCTGATGTTTGTGATTGCCCTTGCCTGCTTTATGGTAAGAAGCCTTGGCCTCGTATAAACGGGATTCCGTTTATACATTTGTCGGTCTTCGAGCCGGTTCATCAGCGACATTATCCCGGCGTCCTGCTGATGTATTTAAGTCGGGAATACGACCGTCCCGTTAACTTTTCGTTGGTTGCTTAATTTTTATTTCGACCTATAGCTATAGCAAGGTATACATTTTTGATGTTATTAATAAACTTTTTGTTTAGTTAGGTGATATGATTACCTTACAGACATGATGGAAAAACGAACACTTCAAATTTGAAAAGGGATTTCCGACTACAAATAATTCGAAAAGTATTCATGGCGTGGCAGCAAACAGATCTCATCACTTTTAGTGTTTTTTTCAAGCAGATAACCTTTAATGATATTCTTTGTCTTTTCTGATGGATAGAATTGCTAAAGGTGGTTATCCTGTTATTGCAAGGGGGGTTATTATTGCAGGGGCGATTTGTGTAGGAGCTTTTTTTTCGCATGCCTGGTGGCAATATCTTATTTATGGGTGGGCAGCCGTTCTTATAGGTCTGCTGGTCATGTTCTTTCGCGACCCCGATCGCACGCTCCCAGACGGGGATGATATCATCGTTGCCCCGGCCGATGGCGAGGTCGTCTCGCTAAAAGAAGTGGAAGAGCCGGTTTACATCAAGGGTAAAGCCACACAGATAAGTATTTTCTTGTCGATTTTTGATGTGCATATAAATCGCCTGCCCGCAAGTGGCAAGATTGAATATGTAAAGTATAATCCCGGGGCCTTTCTGATGGCCCGCCACGATGAGGCCTCCACCATCAACGAACGGGCCGATTTCGGACTTCGCCACGGAAGCGGGATAAAAATATTTTTTCGGCAAATTACCGGATTTTTAGCCCGCCGGATCGTTTATGATCTGAAAGAAGGGGACTTGGT
>DASQZL010000200.1:0-10069 GCA_035638715.1 Balneolaceae bacterium | reverse complement strand
AGCTTTCGTCTGCTTACGGCAAATATCAATCCAGTTTGCCATAATTTTTTCTCCTACTTCCGTTAGATAACTCTCGGGGTGAAACTGAATTCCTGACAATGGATAATGCAGGTGCCGAATGCCCATTATCACATCATTTTCACTGCGAGCGGTAATTTGGAATTCATCCGGGATGGTATCAGGATCAAGGACCAGAGAATGGTACCTTGTAGCCGTGAAACCATCCTCTATTCCCACAAAAATACCTTTGCCATCATGATAAATCAGCGATGTTTTACCGTGTACCAATTCGGGTGCATGAATAACCTTTCCACCAAATGCTTCGCCGATAGCCTGATGCCCGAGGCACACCCCGAGAATGGGAATTTCAGTCCCGAAACGGCAAACCGTCTCAACCGTTACGCCGGCATCAGCCGGCCGGCCGGGACCGGGTGAAATAATAATGCCCGACGGCTGCAAATTTTCAATCTCATCAACGGTAATTTTATCATTCCGGACTACTTTGTACTGATCTGTCTGTCCGGCAGCCAAGTGCACTAAATTGTACGTAAATGAATCGTAGTTATCAATAATCAGAATCATGGCATCAAAATTAGCTGCCAGGCATTAACTGCAAGGCAATTTAGAAGTAACTCAAAGCTAAAAATTCATTAATACAAGTTTTTAAACCTTGTATGTCATCCCGAATCCCGACTGGCCTTATGGAATGCTACAACGTGGCCCCGGTAGGCCGGGATTCCACGGGGCTGGTCGGGTGAGGAATTTCAAGTGATAATACTGTTTATACCCATTTTAAGGTGATAATTATTAAACCATTTGAGATTCCTCGTTGCTCCGCTCATCGGAATGACAATTTTTGGTATTGCAAAAATTCGCTAAGAATTTTTTATAATTCCAGTCGCCTCGCGCACCGGTTCCATCACGGTTTCTGCCCGCTTACGGGCTTTTTTGCCGCCTTCCCGGAGCACATCTCGCACGTAATCCAAATTTTCCTGCAGCTCCCTGCGTTTGGCGCGGGCTTCAGCAAAATAATCGTCAAGCAGACCGATCAACTCTTTTTTGGCATGACCATAGCCATAGCCGCCGGCACGGTATTTTTCTGCAATTTCTTTCGTTTTTTCCTCGTCGGCAACAAGCTTTATCAATGCAAATACATTACAATTTTCCGGATCTTTAGGCTCGTCCAAAGGCGTGGAGTCCGTTTTTATGGACATGACCTTTTTTTTCAGCTCCTCGCCTTCATCAAATATATTAATTGTATTTCCATAAGATTTACTCATTTTTTGACCGTCGATACCCGGCACCACCGCTACTGATTCAACGATATGCTCCTCGGGAAGTTTTAAAATTTCTTCACCGTAAACATGATTAAACTTGCCGGCCAAATCGCGACATATTTCAATATTCTGCTTTTGATCCTGTCCTACCGGAACCACATCAGAGTTGTAGATCAGAATGTCGGCTGCCTGCAATATGGGATACGTAAAAAGCCCGATATTCGGATTTAAGCCCTGCGATACCTTCTCCTTGTAAGCCACCCCCTTTTCCATCAAACTGACCGGGCAAATGGCACCTAAAATCCACGTCAGTTCGGTAACCTGGGGAACATCACTTTGAGCAAAGAAGGTGCACTTTTCCGGATCCAAGCCGAGCGCCAGGTAATCGAGCGCAATATCAAGCGTATTTTGAAGTACTTCCCCGCCATCATTTACCGATGTCAGGGAATGATAATTCGCGATGAAATAGAAAGCATCCCCTTTATCCTGCATGGCAATATGCTGACGGATTGCACCAAAATAATTACCGATATGCAGTTTACCCGAAGGAGTTATACCCGATAAAATCGTTTTCATAGATGGACTAAATATTTTTGATCAAACACAGATTAAACGGGTTTAACCTGTGTTTTGTATTATTATTCGTGTTCAATTTCGAGCGCTACGCTTAATGCTTCCACAAGCGCAGCGGCTTTGTTTTTTGTTTCAACGAACTCCGTATGCGGGTCGCTGTCTGCCACGATGCCGGCACCCGCCTGAATAAAAATCTTTTTATTATTAACAACCATTGTACGGATAGCAATGCAGGTATCCATATTTCCGGAAAAATCAAAATAGCCGACAGCTCCTGCGTATGGTCCCCGTTTCGTCGGTTCTAACTCATCAATGATTTTCATTGCCCGTATCTTGGGTGCACCGCTTACCGTTCCGGCCGGGAACGACTGCATTAGCGTATCAACCGCCGTTTGACCCAGCGCAAGTTGACCATTGATTTCAGAAACGAGATGCATTACGTGCGAATATCGCTCAATTTCCTGACTGCGAACGGGCGAAACGGTCCCCGGCTTACATACGCGTGATAAGTCATTTCGGCCGAGGTCAACCAGCATAACATGCTCGGCAATTTCTTTCGGATCGTTTTTCAGCTCTTCCTCTAATGCTTCATCCTCTTCAGGCGTTTCACCCCGCGGTCGCGTGCCCGCGATGGGCAATAGCGCCGCCTCTTGTCCCTGCACACGGACCAACACTTCGGGTGAAGACCCCACTAGCGCCATATCATCAAAATCGAGGAAAAAAAGATAGGGAGACGGGTTGACCATCCGGAGTGCGCGGTACAGCATAAATCGGTCACCCGAAAAATCAGTTTCAAAACGCTGAGAAAGCACTACCTGGAAAATATCCCCTTCGTAAATATACTCTTTTGCTTTACGTACGCTTTCCTCATACGTCTGTTGAGAAACGTTGCTTTCGAGCATATCCGGATTAAGCGAAAATGAACCGGTTTGCATTGACTGATGAAGCAATTGATTTTTTAACTCATCCAGCCGTTGCTGAGCCTGTTCATAGAGCTTTTTGGTCCCAATCTTCTGCTTGTCGGGAAAAACGGTTTTAATGATAATAACCTGCTGCTTGACGTGGTCAAAGGCAAAAATTTCATCATAAAATGCCCAAACTGCTTCTGGCAGATTCAAATCATCCTTGGGCTGATCGGGAAGGAATTCGACATCCCGAACCGTATCGTAGGAAGAGAATCCAACCGCTCCACCGGTTAAATGCGGGAGTTCAGAAATTTCCGGTTCTTGAAAGGCCGTTGTTAATTCCCTGAGGAATGTAAAGTAATCCTGCTCCAGCAGCCGCGCTTCATCACCGGTCTTAAGGGTAACTTTATCGTCTTGGTAATGCAGCACCTGGTACGGATCGCGACCCACAAACGAATATCGCGCTACCTGCTCCCCGCCTTCCACAGATTCCAGTAAAAACGGGTGACGGGCGCCCTCCCGCATTTTCAAAAACAACGAAACGGGGGTCAGGGTGTCGGCCATCAACCGCCGATAGACAGGGACAGCCGTATATTTATCAGCGTATTTTTTAAAAGTTGCAAAATCCATTATATGTCAGACATTAAAAAAGCCCGCTCAGATTTCTGCAGCGGGCTTGTATAAAGAAATTGAATAATAATCACACTTTACCCACGGCTTAATTATTGCAAAGCCACCACCAAATACGTAATTGAGCAAAGGATTTTTTCATGATAGTGTGAAGATACGATCTGGAATTCATAGATACAAGCCATTCCTGATTTTAATATTGGACCTGGTGATGGTTACTGGTATCCGAAACCCGCTATTCTCATTAAATGAACTTGTCCGGGTCTTCGCCGAACCGGTTGTACCAAAACTGCAGGGCTCCCATCCCAATGCCCTTCAGAATATACGCTGCAAAAACGATCATCAATCCGATTGCCTGAAAAATAGCGATGAGCAAACCATATATGATAAACAAATACAAACGTGCCTTATACCGCTTCAGGGTTTTACGGTCGAATGAAGGAAATTTATCAAACGGAAGCGTGCTTACCATCAGTACTGAAAGTACGATTATCAGAGGAATAAGAATAGTATTTATGCCGTGTTCTGACCCGCTGAAAACGGCAATCCGATTGTGAAAAGTCAGATAGAAAGCTGATATCATAATGGCCTGGGCGGGAATGGGAAGCCCCCAAAAATAGTTGGATTTTACTCCTATCTCGGTATCAACATTGTAGCGTGCCAGGCGTACAGCTCCACAAAGCGGTGGTAACGCGCTAAGGATAAATCCCAGGAATGGCATTTTGTTTAGCCCCATCATGTATAACATTAATCCGGGAGCGACGCCAAATGAAACAATATCGCAGATGGAGTCGAGTTCGATGCCAAATTGGCTGCTGGCATTGGAGAGCCGGGCCATAAATCCGTCAAGCGCGTCGAACAGGCCGGCCGAAACGATAAGCCAGGCTCCAAAAAAAAGGCGCCCCTCAGCGATGCTGAGGATGGCTAAAAACCCGCAGAAAAGATTCATCAACGTAAAGAAGCTGGGAATCATAATGGGCGGTATAGGCTTTCGCCTCGCCCTCTCCTGTTTCTTTCGGCGGCGCCTGAACCGTTTCCATTTTTGTATCGGATATTTCATTAATTGGGTTTTTATATGCCAGATACCGGGAACAGGAGGCCAATTGTCAGCTTCCAAATACCAGATACCGGATGACTGATTTCAATTCTTCAAAATTTTAATCTTTAGAGTCAATGTGAGCGAGTATAGTTTCTCCACCCACCGTGCGATCCCCTTCTTTCACATGGATATCAACTTCCGGGGGCACAAGTATATCCATTCTCGAGCCAAACTTCATCATTCCAAACCGTTCGCCCGCTTCGACTTCATCGCCTTCCTCAAGATGATACACAATACGGCGCGCTAAAAAACCCGTGATTTGCCTGAAAAATACTTTGATCCCGCTCGGATGACGTACTCCAAAATCAGCCCGTTCATTCAGCGATGAAGCCCGATGATCCCAGGCCATCAAATATGTACCTGGATTATACTTTAGGTATTCTACAATACCACTTGCAGGCAAACGATTTACATGAACATCCAGTAGTGAAAGAAAAATACTTATCTGTATGGCTTTTCCCTCGATGTAAACCGGTTCTTCCACCTCTTTTAGCGATACGATCTTCCCATCAGCGGGAGCTAATATTACATTTTCTTTAACCGGAATAGAACGATCCGGGTCACGGAAGAAGAACAGTAAAAAGACAATAACAAAAACCGACAATCCATAAAGGATATATGCCCAGGGAGTTGGAATGGAGAAAGCAATAACGAAAAGCAAGGCAGCGATAAAAGTACCCGCAGCAATGTTTGGATAGCCTTCTTTAGCAAACATAATAGTTAGAAAAGACGAAGAATGTCATTGAATGTGACCAGTATAAAAATGGCTATAATAATCAGGAAACCGATTTGTTGCAATGCCATGCGCACTTTTTCCGATGGCTCGCGACGTGTTATTCCTTCATACAGCAGGAATACAATATGTCCGCCATCCAGCACAGGGATGGGTAATATATTCATTATGGCAAGCGTGATGCTTAGGAATGCGGTAATATTCCAAAATCCGAGCCATCCCCCATTTTCAGTAGCTTGCCGGGTGATGTTGGCAATAGCCACAGGACCGCCGAGATTCTTCCGCACGGAAATTGCACCTGAAAACATTTTTTGAAATCCCTGTAAAATGCCAACGCAGCGATCTACCGTCTGCTGAACACCAAAACCTATGGAACCAAAAAATCCATATTTGATGTGTTCTACATGAAATACATCCGCCATATTCTCCGCACGAATGCCAATGATACCTTGTTTATTCGGTTTAACATTCAGCTCAAACCGCCTTGTGTTATTCGATGTTTGGGGAGAAGTTTTTTGAGAGCTACCGGCTTTCGTCGGTGATTTTTGGTTTGCAGAACGTTCAACCGTTAATTGTATGGTGCCATGTGCCGATTTTATATGCTGAACCAGCTGCTGCCAATATTTCACCGGCTCACCATTCACCGCTACAATTTTATCGCCGGCCTTAAGACCAGCCGTATCAGCCGGACTGCCCGACATTACGGAACTTATTTTGCTCGGCATCAAAAGATTTTGAGGGCCGATAAAACTTTTTCCTTTGATCTCGTCCAATAAACTGTCGGGCATAGTCAGATTTACCCGCTGCCCGTTACGCTCCACCGTATAAGTCAGTTTGGACTTGGTCAGCTCATCCGGAGAAGTGAACTTTGAAAAATATTTGGGGTGATGCCCGTTAACAGCGATCAATTTATCTCCGGTTCGGAAGCCCACCTTATGGACGATACTACTATCCGGCACGTAAATACCAGACACATTTTGAGTCGGAATCTTTTGTTGCCCATAAAAAAGACCTATGCCAGCAAAAATGAGAATGGCCAGAATCATATTAAAAACCACCCCGGCTGATATTACAATCATCCGCTGCCAGACCGGTTTGCTCCGGAATTCCCAGGGTTTAGGCTCTTGCTGAAGCTGCTCAGTGTCCATGCTTTCATCAAGCATGCCGGAAATTTTCACATAACCCCCGAGAGGTGTAGCACCTATGGCATATTCAGTTTCCCCTTTCTGGACGCTGAAAATGGTCGGCGGGAAACCCAATGAAAAACGTTCTACGCGCATACCAAAAAATTTGGCAGCCAAAAAATGGCCCAGCTCATGCGAAAAAACCAAAATGAACAGGGCACCTGCAAAAATGCCAATAGTTGTTAATACTTCTACAATCCAACTCATAAGTTTTAAATGGCTATACCAGTTTAACGGTCAATGCTATAAACAAACTGACGCGTTAAACGTATTCATATCATTAATAATTTAAAGCTCTACTTCGTGTTTCAGCATCAATTTTTTTGAATGCCTCAACCGACTTTTCAAAAGGTTCCTGTACGGTTTCCAGGCAATGTTCAATAACAGACGCAATTTGAATATACGAAATTTCCCTGTCCAGAAAACGCTGGACCGCAATCTCGTTAGCAGCATTTAAAACAACGGGAGCGTTTCCGCCGGCTTTGATAGTCTCCAAAGCCAATTTAAAACAGGGGAATTTTTTATAGTCAATAGGCTCAAAGCTCAAATCAATCTTCTTTTCCCAGTTTAAACGTTCGGCGCTTAAATTTATTCGCTCGGGCTGGGTCAGTGCATATAAAATAGGTACTTTCATCGTAGGCGGTCCCAGTTGGGCTTTACTTGAGCCATCAACAAACGTAACAAGTGAATGAATAATACTTTGCGGATGGATAACCGCCTCGATTTTAGATAAGGGTAAACTGAAAAGCCAATGAGCTTCAATGACTTCCAGACCTTTATTCATCATGGTTGCAGAATCGATGGTGATTTTATTGCCCATTGACCAGTTGGGGTGATTCAGCGCTTGTTCCACCGTAATCGACTGCATCTCCTCCCGATTCCAGGTCCGAAATGGCCCCCCGCTGGCCGTAATTACCAGTTTTTCAATCGTTTTGTGCTTCTCCCCTGTCAGGCACTGAAAGATTGCACTATGTTCAGAATCAACGGGAATCAGTGTGCCCCCCTTCTCTTCAAGTAATTCATTGATCAAAGCGCCTCCTACGACAAGTGATTCTTTATTGGCAAGAGCCACCTTTTTGCCATTCCGCAGGGCTTTCACCGTAGAATCAAATCCGGCAAAACCGACAACAGCATTCAGGATGATATCAGCTTCATCAAGCTGTGCCAAATCTCCCAAACATTCTGATCCGTTTAACACTTCAGTTGCAGATGTTTCCTTGCGAAGGTTCTTCGCCGCTTCATCATCACAAACTAAAGCATATTTGGGTTGAAATGATTGAATCTGGCGAGCCAGGAGTTCCCAATTGGTATTGCAACTCAGGGCAACAACATTAAAACGCTCTCGGTGCTCACGCACTATATCAAGCGTCTGCTCCCCTATGGAGCCCGTTGAGCCAAGAATAACTAAATTAATTTTTTCCACGATAAAATTTTCTTTAAAAGAATGGTGAAGATCGGAATTAACTCGGAATATTTAAAAAATATTATGATAAAATATGCAAAGCAATCAAAAGTAATAAATACTGTTCTGTATAAATGATTCTGCCGTTTTTTCCATTCAAACAGCAAATACAGGCAACTAATTTGTCGCGTTCCTTGCGGACATTGTTTTAATCGAAAGATTATCCCATATTTATTTATCGTTGTAACATAATAACGGCCATCATGCGTCCGCTTTTCTCTTTTTCACGCCGGTATGAATAATATTTTTTTCCATCCATCGTACAATCCGGATGAATCTCAATATTCCCGGAGTGAAGGCCGGCTTGCTGAAGTTGATGTTTTAAAAAAAGCTTCAAGTCAACATGCGGTTTTTTAAAATGTTCTTCATCAACAAACTGAACAGGAAATCGTTCTGCCACCTCCTGACCAACTTCAAAATTCTGTACGGAAATACACGGACTGATAAATGCCTTGCATGATTCGGTCTTAACTCCCAGCTGAACAAGTTTTTCCATTGTATTTGGTAAGATGTCGCCGGCTGCTCCCCTCCAGCCGGCATGAACAGCCGCGACGGTATTTGACGCTAAATCTGCAATCAAAACGGCCGGACAATCGGCTATCTGGATCGCCAGGGCTAATCCCGGTACCTGCGTGATCAAACCATCAGTTTCTGCAAAGGTTCCGCCCGATGTTACAACCTTCACGCGATTACTGTGCACCTGGTTTGCAAAAGCAATCCAGTTCGTATCAATATCAAACGCATCAAACAGATACTGCCGATTTTTTCGTATAATTTCAGGATCCTCATCGGTATTAAAGCCAAGATTTAATCCCCGGATCGTACGATTTTCTGAAAATAAATTATCATTTTTAAGTGTAAAAAATGCTTTTATATGCTCTTCTTTCTTAAAAATATCCGGTATAATAACGTCAATCGGCATACTTTATATATTCACTTAGTTGATCACGAACTAAATCGATCGGAAATTTATGGCCGGTCCAAAGTTCGAAGGAACGACTCCCCTGGTGAATTAGCATATCCAGTCCGCCAATAGTTTTGGCATGTACTTTTTCAGCTCTTGCTAAAAAAGTCGTTTGAATCGGTCGATACACAACATCATAGCAAATTTTCTCAGCCAGAAAAGGAGTTTCATTTTCCCGCACCGGACTTTTGTTAATATCCGGTTCCATGCCCAGTGGCGTTGCATTGACAAAAATTTGAGCTTCTTTTGCGTATTCGGGCCATCGCTCATAACCAATTATTTTTGCACTTTCTGGCCAGTTTTCCCCTTTTTTCCTTTCCGGGTTTCGCGAAACCAGCAGCACGTTGGCTACACCCATTTTCTTCAACCCAAAGACGATTGCGCGGGCCGCACCACCCGTTCCGAATACGATTGCAGGTTCATTTTCTATTTCCGACTGCCATTGGTAAAGGGGCTCACAAAAGCCGATTATATCGGTGTTATAGCCGACTAAATTTCCATTTTCTTTTGCGATCGTATTTAATGCCCCGATTTGCTCGCAATCCGGATCAAGGTTATCCATATATTCGAGCAGTGCCTGTTTGTGCGGAATGGTCACATTAACCCCTTTCAGGGCCGGCTCGCTCAAATAAGACGCAAAAGCAGGCAATTCTTCCCGCTCAATTCGCACCGCATAATAACGCATCGGTAAATTATGATATTTTGCGGCGGTATTATGCATTATCGGTGACAAGCTATGTGCAACCGGATCACCAATAAGCAACAAGTGGAGTGATGAGGATGAAGATGATTTTTGAAATGCGCGAAAATCCAAAAGATACAGTTATCTTTAAATGAAATTTTGAAAAGAAAGCAAGCGTAAAACATTCGCCCCACGCCCGTCCTGTTGAGTGGCCATCTGTTTGTCTTTGATAAAAAAAATGCGTACCCAACATGAGTACGCATTTAAATCAAAGAAATAAATAAAGCTAAACCGTTACTTCTTCATCTTCCTCTTGAGCTTCTTCAGTATTTTCCTGCTCTTCTTTTTTCGCTATTTTTTCAGCTCGAGCTTTTTCAGCAGCCTTAACCGTGTCTTCTGCTTTTTGTTTAAAAGTACTATTCTCAGCCTCTTCTTTAAATCGCTCGAGGTCTTTCTTAAGCTGAGCAGGTAATGCCTGTATAAACTGAGCCAGATCTTCTTCAGGTTCGCCATAAAAGGTTCGGCAATCCAAATTAAAATCAACACGTGTACGCTCGCCA
>DASQZL010000199.1:0-2290 GCA_035638715.1 Balneolaceae bacterium | reverse complement strand
ATAGTATATTTTATTCGATTTTATTATCGAAGTAGACGGAGATACTTAGAAGAGACTCTCTAACCTATGAATAGTTTTATATGAATAGTTTTAAGTGCTCTTTTTCACTCCCTCTTGTAAATAAGAAAGATATTTAATTTTTAATTGTCAAATTTAATTGACGTTTCGTCTAAATATTTTAATTTATTGACCCTATTATTTATTCATAAATTATTAAAATATATAAACTTATAGCTTTATCAATAATCAAAATAAAAAAATCCCAGAAAATCAGATCACCTAAATTATCATCAATTTATTCAAAATAATTAATTTATCCGTGCTTAAATAAGAAACTGAGAACAAGTATGAGTAAACAAGCCCTAAAGGCTAAATGAATTCATGACTCTAAAATATTGGCTAAAGTGTGAAGGCAAATAACCAAAAAAGCGAAAAACAGCGATGATTTTCTATTGAACCAAATATCAGCCATCAAATTAAATCTACCCACCCCCATACCAGTGACGCAAAATTTGTTCGGCGGGTTTGCCCTGAGGGGTATATCCATTTTTGGCATGATGACGGTGATGCCACCGCCGGGGATGATCGAACCATTTCCATACAAATCCACCGGCAAACCATGGTTCATGCCAAAATGTTTCAAAAAGGGCCTTGTAGGCTCTCGCTTGTGCCTGCATATTAACGGCTCGCTCGCCGCGTTTATATTTCCAGTGGGCATCGGTGGTATAATTCACACTTCGATAGCCAAATTCTGTGAATAATATAGGTTTATGCTGCTGGCCAGAGAATTTTTTAAGCCGTTCTTTTACCGGTTTCCATTTTGTTTCTAAATTAGTGGTGGCAGGCATTTTATTTTTCGACAGCGGAAAATATGCATCAACACCTATATAATCGAGTGCATCCCAGAATTTTATATTCCTGTAATTATCCCAATTCGCTGCGTATGTCAGTTTTCCGTGATAAAAAGAACGAATTTTTCGAATAAGATGGCGCCAAAAATCCGGCCGTTCATCCGCAGCTTTTTTAAATTCGGTGCCAATACAAATAAGATTTACTCCCAGCGAGTCGGCGATCTTCGCATAAGTGACGATATAGCGCTGGTAATTTTTTTGCCATTTTTGCCATTGTGCTTCGCTGTGCAATTCAAAATTGCCCGTCCAGCCCTGTCCGTG
Organism: Balneolaceae bacterium; assembly: GCA_035638715.1. GTDB lineage: Bacteria > Bacteroidota > Rhodothermia > Balneolales > Balneolaceae > SMO-BIN1. The sequence continues at coordinate 1,118 of DASQZL010000199.1, read as the reverse complement.
GATCCACACGTGCGGCTTCAGCATCACGTGTAAGCCCAGCGCCTGAGCATGTTTAATGGTAGCAATCAGTCCCTTTTTTCGCTCTCCCCACCACTGCCGTGACATATCGAAACGAACCTCGGGGCTGCCTTCCTTCGAAAAGGCATAAGGCGTAAGGGCAACCCAATTTGCGTTTACCTTTTTCACCGAAATCATCGCTTTTTTTCCGGTTGGATGAGGCGGTGCTACATAACTTACACCATCAATCTTTCCAGAGGGGGAATGAACCGGATGCTGCGCGGTCATTAATATCAAACCGAAAAATGCAACAATCACTACTGTATAAACCCAATCATTCTCCATAACAGATGATTTTCCTTTCAATGATAGATACCGGTTCAGGGTAAAGCTAATGAAAAAATTTTGCTTTTTTGGATTTTTTTAGCCGGCAAATACATTTAATTATGTATAAATGTAAACAAACTTTATTAAAATAATTGGAGGCCGCAATGAAAATAGGCATTATTGGTTCTGGTAATATCGGTGGAAATCTCGGAATTCACCTGGCAAAAGCGGGGCATCAGGTACTATTTAGTTCTCGTCACCCCGAACAACTGCACGATCTGGCAAAAGAAGCCGGCGACAATGCGACGACAGGGACAATCCGGGAAGCTGCAGATTTCGGAAATGTAATTATTCTGTCGGTTCCATTTTGGGCTGTAGAAGAAGTGGCCGGAAAGATCGGCCCCCAAGAGGGTAAATTAATTATCGAAACCGTCAATCCTTATCCACAACGCGATGGTGAAATGGCCCAGAAAGTTCGTGATAGTAATCGGGCGGCATCAGAATTTGTAGCTGAACATTTTCCGGAAGCGCATGTTTTCAAGGCATTCAATGCCATATATTTTAAAGACCTGCGGGACCAACCTTTCCGGAAACCTGCGCGACGGGCTGTTCCCTATGCCGGGGACCATCAACCATCCAAACAAATTGTTGAACAATTGATTGATGATATCGGTTTTGCTCCTGTATATATCGGTAAGCTGTCTGAAAGCCATATTATTGATCCTGAACAGGAACTTTATACAAAAGACAAGACCGCTGATGAGGTTAAACAAATCCTGGAAGAGCGCTGATAT
>DASQZL010000198.1:0-7043 GCA_035638715.1 Balneolaceae bacterium | reverse complement strand
GCCACTGCTGTTGTGGTTTGATTCTTAGATGGAATCTCCGATATTATAGCATTATTTAACGGTTATATTCATTAAGTTGTGGTTTGATTCTTAGATGGAATCTCCGATATTTTTTCGGGGAAATTAAACAGATCGCAATGGTTGTGGTTTGATTCTTAGATGGAATCTCCGATATTAGGATTTCAAGACGTTTACGAAGAGCTGGAGTTGTGGTTTGATTCTTAGATGGAATCTCCGATATTTCTGTAAGATTTAAGTGTCTATTAGAATATAGTTGTGGTTTGATTCTTAGATGGAATCTCCGATATTTATCGAAAGATCATGCACCTGCTCAAACACAGTTGTGGTTTGATTCTTAGATGGAATCTCCGATATTAATACCTGGACAACATATTAAGGGCGATGGTTGTGGTTTGATTCTTAGATGGAATCTCCGATATTTGGAGAAAGCTCGTGCCCGATGTATTCAAAGTTGTGGTTTGATTCTTAGATGGAATCTCCGATATTCGGGCGGCATTCAGGCTGCCGGAGGGCTTGGTTGTGGTTTGATTCTTAGATGGAATCTCCGATATTATGGGATCTTATAATCCCATGACGGGCAATTATTTAGCAGAAAATATCGGTAGTAAAAATGCGGTCTCTTGGCCTAAGAAGGGCTTGGGAGCCGCATTTTTTTATTTCTATCTCTTATGCTTGTTATACAAAAGATGGAGGCCACCGGCAAGGTGGACTCCATCAGCCAACAACCGGTGCGGTCCACCTTTTCGGTGGGCTGCACCTCCCAATATCAGTCAAAACATTTCCAGCTGGGGCGGCGGTTTTTCCATCGGTTCGCTTTTTTTACCCCAAAAGTTGATAATATTGCTGTATTGTTTATCAGTAATAGAAAAAATGGTTACATGTCCTTCTGGTGGAACAAAGCCTTTCACACGTTTGATATGCACTTTCATGCTTTGCCGGCTGGCGCAGTGCCGGGTGTAAACGGAATACTGCATCATCGTGAATCCGTCTTTCTTTAATTTTTTGCGAAAACGCGTGGCACGCCGACGTTTTGTTTTGGTCGTAACAGGCAAATCAAAAGATACAAAAAGCCACATGATGCGATAAGCGTTTAAGCGTTCGTGCTTCATAATTCAGGGTATTTTATTTTCCGTTGCTCGCCCTTAAAACATCGGGCTAATGAAGCCGTTGTTTCCGAAACTCCCACCATCATCGGTCGTTTTTTATCGCCTATAAAAATATCACCAGACAGTATTTCAAGCAATTTAACTTTTATCTCCGGCCTCAGGTCATCGCCATACTGCCCGGTTTCATACAATTCCAGTACATGCTGATCAACATACGGACGATAAGGTTCCATAATGTCGTCGGCCAAACAATAGGCGTCGTATTTATTGTGATGGTGAATTCCAATGGTTGGTAACAGCCCCGAACCCATTAAAGCCCGGGCAACTCCGGCTCTCAGGATCGTATACCCATAATTTAGCATATTATTTGGCGGTGGGCCATGCCGGCGCCGATGGAAATCTTCATAAAAAAGTAAATCCCAGTAATGTCTTGAGGCTCTGCCTTCTTCATTCGATGTATCGCCGCTTTTTACCTGTCTGGCCATATAGCGCAGGGCATCCCCTTCTTCACCAATAAAATCAAGCAGGGCGGCCTGATTATGAATTTTTGCTTTCACGGTTTGCTTCCAGAGCTGCTTTTTTAGTGGTTTGGACGCCTCCACTTGCGCTCTGAAATGTTCGTTTTGTGTTTGATGCGTATCTAAATGGAAAAGCATGGAGGCCGGATGATGTTTTTTATTACAAAAAACAACCGCCACATTATTCGCCGCCAAATGCTGAATCACCGACTGTGTAAAGGTAATCTGCTGATGATCCAGGATCACAAATCCCAAGTCCTCAACCGGGCGCTGCGTTTTTTCCCGGCTATTTTTATCCGTAATTATGAGTTGGTTATACTTTATGCTCAAATGATAGGCATTATGGAAAAAAAGCGTCTTTTTGAGCATATCTTGTATTACTCATTTTTATTCCGTTCCCGCTGAATTTTACGGAGTGTCTCTACATCAGCTTGATCCTGCAAGCGGCCCGTGAGCATTTTATTGGTGATGAGGTCATCATATCCCAGCAACCCTATCTGATATTGTTCTAAATCAAGCGTAACTTTTTTTGCACTTGCTTCCTCAAACTCAAGTCCGGTCACTTTGGTTAAAAACTCTATTTGATTGGGCTTTCGGCCAATATTTACCACCTGAGGCTTCGTGAAATTCATTGTATTTACAATCTGAAGTTGATCATCAGCTACGCCATGTTCCCGTAAAGCGCTTATAAATCGACCGCGATTTTTATTGGTTGGCTTCAGCCATACATCCATATCGCTGGTCGTCCGCTCGTAGCCATGATAAATAACCGCATACCCACCGATCAGTAAAAACTTCACCTTGTGTTTTGCAAGCAAAAGCAAAAATTTTTTATGTTCTTTTAAAAAAAGTGCCATTAGTCAAACCGTAGCTTATTGCCGATTCTGGGATGCTGTTTGAGCTCATCTGCAAATATGCGTTTGATCAGAGCAACCGTATGCTGCAGGTGCTGCTCGGGGGTTTGGGAGGCCAGCCATTCTATTTCTGCTTGCTCCTGTTCCTCAAACGAATCAAAAATATGCACCGTTTTGAAAACTGTCTCCGGTTCTTCAGCCTTGGTTTGATCGCTACGTGATTCGCCATTTTTTTCGTTTTTAGTCATGATATATCGTCTACTAAACTAATTTCTCCAAGGGTTGAAAGCTCAATTTTGCTTCCATTTATAGGTATAATATTTAAATTTGTTGGACTTATATTGAGCTTCGGAAAACACCTGTTAAGTTCAAATTTTGATTTACCAGTTACTAAAGTTTTATCATAATCTTTACCATAATGTTTTTTAAAATCTTCTCGTAAGCGATCATTATTTCTACTGTCGGAATGAAGTTTAAACCTAATACGACCTCCTGTAGCTATTGCAATGACTTTATAGAGCCGCTTGCTTAACTCTAAATAGTTGTTGTAATTTATTTCATCCGGATGGGACTCATAAAACAAAACTAAATCTCCACGCTTTAACTCACAATAAAAAGGTTTTCCTTTATATTCAGTTGGATATAGATTATTAATGGAATCATCTTGAAGTGCCTCAGATACTTCGAACTTATTAATTGGAAGATTACTTCTTTTGAATTTACCATCTTTTTCTTTTTGATAAATGGCAACGGCATAATTACTCTCATTCTTTGCATAATAAAACTCTTTATGTTTCCTCCGCTTTCCTTCTGAGGTATGTGATTGCTTTTTAATTTTCAGAGGGTTTTTCACATCTCTTGCATAACATCTCACCCTTTTAATAGGTATTCCCTTTTCTTTATTCATCCATACTGTATGATCAAGCGCATCTTTAAATGATTTGAAGTCGTCACTTTCAACATGATCAAGTACTTTTTGCCTCACAACGGGATCTACAATAGATTCCAATTGTTTTTTCGTTTTAAATCCTTGTTCCCCATATTCTAACGGCCTTCGAAGCACATACTTAATTGTTTTTTTAGCGTTACCCTCTTCATCCGTTTTAACATTACCTTCTTTGTCTCTTTCCAGTTGTTTTATAGCGCCATAAAAAGTATCTAAATGCAATTGACCTCTGATACCCATACCCTGCTCATAAATGGGTATTTTATTCCCTTCTTCATCTAAAATAGGATTACCTTGATTATCTGTTTTGTATTGTATTTTACCATTTTTACGCAGTTTTCTCTTGGTTTGCTTTAGAGTCGTGTCTTTACTTTTATGGACAATTAATGTGTCATTTTCAAAACTTTGTATGTCCGATACAAACGTTTTCCACGGCAAATTGAAAAAGGGTTTGTTCTTCTGTTCTCCCTGCGCATACATTTCTTGATTATGATAATATTGAGCTAATCGGTCATATTTATCTTTTGTGAGACAAGAAATTACGGCCGCGTCTATGGTATGATGGATATGGCTTAGCCGTTCTTTTTGAGCAAATTCATCCTGTAATCCCCACAATTTTCTGAATTCTGCAACTACGGATCCATTAACGGAGTACACTTTGCCGAACACGGTTTTCAAGTAGGCGCGGGCATATTTTGTTACAATCTGGGTATCAATCAGCTGACTATTTTTAAAACCGCTTTTTATCTTTTCGGTCTTAAACCGGTACAATTTCTCGCTCCAGTAATCCCGTTTCATTCGCCAATAATGCCTTTGCCGAATACGCCTGTCTTTTTGCTCTTTCGTTTCGTTACCCCATGGATATTTATACTTGCTTAACTGCTTATCTAAATCCTCAACCTTTTCTTCCCAGTCCCGAAGCCGTGGCTTAATGGCAGTATAACTGGTTCCGTCAATAGTCACATCTTTATCATAATTTGGTAATTGAGCCGGCAGTTTCGCCTGTTTTATGTTCCTATTATAATTTTTATCACAAACGGTTAAATTTTCAAGTGAATTATCAAAAGACTGGCTTCGCGGTAGCGTATGTTCAATTTCAAATTCAGTACCATTAAATAAATCTGTCATGCAGATACTTCTTCCGGTATAAACATCAATGCCGTCCTGCTCTTTCCACAACCTATATTTTTTAATTTCCTCATCCGTAACGATTTTATCACCTGAAAATAGATCTTTAATGGCGGCTTTAAACTCTTGATTCTCCTGCTCTCGCTCTCGGTTCCATCGTTCTATGGCTCTTCGTTTATTTGCGCTGTTAAGCTCTCGGGCCATTTCTATGATGATCTTGTCATTTTCATTGATTACATCATGCTCAATCATATAGTTGATAAGGTGCTTTAACTCATAAAGAGTCTTGAGCGCCATTGGATTTTTGAAGCTTCCCGTCTCGGGACTACCGAGGTAACGCTTGCCATCTTCTTTTTCTCTGGCTTCGGGATAAATATCTATATCAGATGGATGATAAAGTTTTGCCAAATCTCTGTCGTTGACATCAAAGTTATCTGCAAGATAATCTTTGATCTTTTCATCCAGACGCTCAATTTGTATAAATTTGTTGGAGTGTTTTTCTACACGAATCTGCTCCTTAAATGTACGCTTTATATAACGGAGCGTTTCTCCATTTTGATCTGACACATCGCTTCCTTCCTCAAAATGACTTTCCAGCCACTCGTTAATCGTAATCCCATAAGGTGGATTATCCAAATAATCGCTGATTAAATCGTTTATAATATAATTGAGCCGATTGATCCGGTTATGATCATCGATAATGTTTTTAATGTCCTTTAAAATGACATCTTTATTTTCGTTCCACGTTTTTTTACCAATAATTTCGGATATATTTGCCGCAAAAACAGCGTGAGAATAGATCATACCCTCTCGCAAAAAAGGTAGAATTTTACGTAACGCTCGCAGGCTAAGCTGAGCGTACCCTTGTTTCAAGTTTATTTCGCTGAATTTTTCGGCTTCTTTTTTACTTAGCGAAAGGTTTTTGTGCTTGGGCTTCATTGGCCATTCCTTCAATTTCTCCTGATCTTCAAAAGAAAAAAGAACGTGCCAAATATCTTCCTGTGATACTTCCCCTTTTCCTGCTCTTAATGGACTTTTATCCTTATGATTTTTTCGATTTTCAGCTTTAAGCTCGTTCCATTTATTGCCAATAATATTTTTCACTTTGCTTATCGTAGGGCAGCCGGCAATACTATGGTAATCTTTATAATTAAAAGAGTACCTATTTCTCCCTGGATCCAATTTTTTTGCAATATCTTCAAAATTAAATCTTAGTGCGCTTACACGGTAGAACAGCGAATAAATTTTATCTTTTTGGCGATCTGTTAAAAAACGATAATCTGCCTCTTTGTCTTCTTTTCTTTTTACTTTAATAGAATTGATGAATGATAACATTCTAAACTGCTCAAAAACAGGATGACTCTTCGGGCACCTCCGTGCATAAGATTTTCGCCACCTGCTATTTTTCTTATCATAATACCAGTGGAACTCAAAACTGCATGGACCTATATTTCCTTTCTGGGATTTAAGTGGACGCTGATAAAAGATTGCATTCTTTATTTTTTTAGCAAGCTTTGAATCTAACTGTTGTATATTGCAAATTTTTTCAAATTCATTAAGATAATCCTCTCGTAATGTATAGGTATTCCGTATTCGCTGTTTATGGGGATTTAATTCTGCAAAAGCCGCGCCAAGTGTACCAAGTTCGGAGTTTTCTATCATTTCCTTTACCTCATTATGCCCTGTAGTCTTGGTTTCAGAACTACCGGTATGAATTTTTGTCTCCTCATTATCACTTGTTTCATCTAATCGATTGCTTTTAAATCCCCTGCGCTGACAAATATGATATAGAGCACGCCCAATATGCTCCGGTGAAAGTTTTTTCTGTACAGCGTCTTTTCTAATTTCATAGGGATTTTTGTATTCTCGCTTTCCATCATTATTAAAATCAAGCCGAATCCAATTCTTAAATTGCTCCTCCTGGGGATACTCAAATTTCCTCCCCTTTTTATAGACTGCCCACTTTTCCCATCCTTCTCTGGAAAGCGGACACATATCGTTGTCGATCAGAATTTTTAAAAGCTTAGTTTTTCGTTTTTTACGTCGTTGATAGAGCCTCCGGGTTCCTCGGTGTTTCGTTCTTTCACTGGCTTTTGAATACTCTCCCGTTTGATTTTCCCCTACACCCTTTGGGAAAATGACGGCTCCTTTTTTAATAATTTGATTTCCTTCTTTTTCTGGATTTCTAATCGCCCACCCAATTGAATTTGTACCTAAATCCAAGCCAAGTATTTTCCCCATATTCCTAATATTTTTAAACAATTAACAGTTGTATTAATGATAATATAAAAATATTGACCTTTTCAAAAATTCTGTTTTATCTTTAGGCGTAAGATTCCATCTAATCTTATCACAATAAGGCTATATGCCGAAGGCTTTTTGCCTATGAGCTCCGCTTCGGTGGAGCTCTTTTTTTTATGATACAACTTCATTTTTGCTTTTCTGTCTTTACCTATTGAGTAGTATTCCT
>DASQZL010000197.1:0-5295 GCA_035638715.1 Balneolaceae bacterium | reverse complement strand
GATAACATAAACAGTGATTTAAAAGAATACAAAATTTATAATTCCTTTATGTATTTTCCATAAATCCAGCCGGTGATATTATCCGTAGTGCGTATTTTGTACCATTTTTGTCCGCTCATCGCTTCAATATCATTTTGATTGATCGTAGCTTTTGTCAGTCCATATTGAGAAGTTGAAAACGAGGCACTTACCGAATCATTATGGCTACTTAGAATCCGGATGGCTTTTCCTTTAGCAAGATGAATGCGTTTGCCATGAACGGTAACGGTTATGGCATGTTTTAGGATAGCCTCATTACTATTCTTGGTACTGTATTGGTCCAGGATTTGGACAATGGTTCCTTTTTTAGCTACAACGCCTTTTGATGCCGATGAAGTGGTGTGATCGCTGCGAATGATGACACCGGATCCGGTGACCCTCCCTTTTATTGAATGACCTTCCTTAAGTTTTATTTTTTTTATCCTTGCCTGTGCCTGAGATCGAAATTGACCATCCGGGAATTGATCCAGATATTGCTGAAATGGCTTCGCCGTGGAATCGTTCTTGATAGACGTCCAATAGCGCGTTTCAGCCAGCTTTTTAGCTTCCGCAAGGTGCTTACCATGCGGATTATTTTTAATATAATTCTGATAAGCTTTGTAGGTATCGGCCTGCCTGGCTTTTTTCCAAGAGGAGGAACTGCAGCCATAAGTTAAACCGAGTAAAATTATTAGAAGAGAAATAGATTTTTTATTCATGCGCTGAGTGCTGTAGGTGTTTTTATTTCATGAATATTCTGAAGTTTAAATGAAGATAAGTATGACAGGCAAAGAATCATAATTCCTTGATGATCTTAATATACAACCGGTGATAATTCGGTTTGATCACTCGAAGACTATCTTCGCATGCTGATATATTCAAGTTAAAACATTTTTCTTTGTTCTTTTCACCTGTTTCAGAAGTAAAAATTAAGCCGTAATTTTAAGTGTTGATATCAATATTTACTTCAAAAAATGAAGGGTTAAATTTCCATAATGATTAAAATATCATCCGATAAACTGATCAAAAGAATTAAAGAAATTGTCTATCGGGGTTCTGATCGCAATGAAATTTTACAGGAAATTTGTGATATATTAGAACGTGAAGTTCCGGTTTTTGACTGGGTTGGATTTTATCTGGTTGACCCGGAAGCCGAGCGCGAGTTGATCCTCGGTCCGTTTGTGGGCGAGGAAACCGAGCATAGGCGTATCCCGTTTGGCCGGGGCATCTGCGGGCAGGCAGCTGAATCGAATGAAACCTTTGTCGTGCAGGATGTCAGTCAGGCTGATAATTACCTGGCGTGCAGCCTAAAAGTGAAGGCTGAGGTTGTAGTCCCTGTCATGAAGGACAGCTCATTCGTCGCCGAACTGGATATCGATTCCCACACGCAAAATTCCATATCGGAAGAACACCGGGCAATGCTTGAAGAAATTTGTGATATTGTAGCTGAAATATTCTGATTTCATAAAGCGGTTGTTTTTCAGGCGTGGACGCTTGATACAGTATGAAGTTTAAAAAAACAGGGCTTTGCACCTGGAAAATCAAAAATGGTCAAAGTCCTGGTAGTTTAGCGATCACTTTGTGAATCTTTGTGAAATAGCAAATATTCTAATAGAATGATGGTGTAACCCGGAACCATGAATTTTTCTTTATGTCAATGAAAATACTTGCGTCCGCCGATCTTCATCTCGGCAAGAAATCGTCGGCTGTGGACCGTGATATTGAGGAATCTGCCACAAAATTTACGTGGCAGCGTCTCGTGAAATGGGCGATAGATCAGGAGGTTGATGCGGTTGCTCTTGCCGGCGATATTATTGATCGCGACAATCGCTTTTTTGAAACTATAGGACCTATTCAGCAGGGATTCGAAGCGCTGGACAAGGCCGGTATCCCGGTCGTCATGGTGGCGGGCAATCACGATTACGATGTACTACCGGAGATCATGCAAAACAGCAATTATGAACAGGTTCATTTGTTGGGACAAAAGGGACGGTGGGAATCACTCAGCCTGCAACATCACAAAGAAAAAATGCAGTTTCTTGGTTGGTCATTCCCCCGGCAGCATGTTCGTGACGACCCGTTGATCCAAACGCCATCGGCTGATCTTGACCCCAATATTCCAACCATTGGACTGGTACACGGTGATTTTAACAACCCTGAGAGTAGCTATGCGCCGCTTGCCGAAAGCAATTTGATGTCAGCACCCGTGGATTGCTGGATAATGGGACATATTCACAAACCGGAAATTTTGAGGTCTGGCATTCCGACAATCATGTATCCCGGATCACCCCAGGCGCTCAGCCCCAAAGAGCAGGGCAGCCACGGGCCTTTTTTGTTGACATTAGACGGGCGCGAGCAAATCGATATTAAGCAGATTCCGCTCTCTCCCGTCCGGTATGAAACGCTTGAAATCGATATTTCCCAGGTCGAGGATGAATCGGAATTCAGGAGTCTGGTGCTCAAAACGCTTGCAGATGAAGAACAAAACCGGGCGGAGGCGTTCGAGTGGGCTATGGAAGCCGTGTACGATCTAATTTTAACCGGCCGTCACGCCCCGCTTTCCGAACTGGACGGTTGGGCGCAGATGGCCAGCGAGTTTAAGCAGACCTTTTCAGCCGGTACCACTGTGACCATCAGAACGATAAAAAATGCCGCTGAGCCGGCAATTAAAAACATTGAGCAACTGGCCAGCCAACCCACGCCGCCGGGTCTATTAGCGCAAACGATGCTTGATATTCGCAATGATGATCTGTCGTCTTTCAGCCGGCAGCTTTTGGAAAATTGGAAAAAGAAGGCGGAAACCCTGAACTCGGCTGGAACATATCACCCATTACGACAGGCTGATGAGTGGCAACCGGTCAACGACGAAGCGGGCAAGACCGCTTTACTGCAGGAATGCCGGCGGCTGCTGGGTGAACTTTTATCGCAGGAAACAGAATCCTGATTTTATGAAGAAAGAATCATTCGAAATAAAAGAGCTGAATATCCGGAAAATGCCGGGCTTGCCCGAAGGCTTGACTCCGTACCGGGAACTCTCGCCGCAGATTAACATCATTGCCGGCCCCAATGCTTCGGGGAAAAGCTCCACGGCACGTGCCATTCAGCAACTTATCTGGGGGAATAAAACAAGCGAACTTCAGATTGAAGGCAAGGTGGATATCGGAGATGAACCCTGGGCGGTAAAGATCAATTCCAACAACGTAGAAGTCACGCATAAAGGTCAAACAGAAACATTTTCCGGACTTCCGGCTGTGGAAGCACAGAGCAGGTATATGCTGGCGCTGCACAATCTCATCACCGCGGATGAAAAAAACCTGGCTAAAACAATTCTACAGGAATCAATCGGGGGATATGATATTGAGCGGGCCTCAGAGGAGCTTGAATATTCCCCAACCACATACAACCGGAGCATTAATGAGTATAAATCTTATAAAAAAGCTGAAAAAGCACTTAAAAAACAGCAAAACGAACAGAAAGAGGTAAAGAAACAGCAAGATAAATTATCGAACCTTTACCGGGAAAAAAATCAGGCCGGGGACGCCCAAAAACGCGGAGATTTATACGAACAGGTGGTAAAATATCTACAGGCTAAAAGAAATTTTGAGCAGCGGCAGGAAATTTACCGGGCCTTTCCGCAGATTTTGGATAAAGCTCATGGCGAGGAGCTTAAGCAGATTAACGGGCTGGAAGAAGAAATAGCAGCGGCAGAACGATTAAAAGAGTCTGCACTGTCAGATAAAAAAGCATGCCGGGAACGTCTCGCCCAGCTTGATATTCCCGCTAAAGGTGTGACCGACGGCGATTTGTATGAGCTGGAGGATCAGGTCGAAAAGCTGGATGATCTGGAAGCAACCCTGAGAGAGACGAAGGCGGAAAGAAAAAAAATTCAGCAGAAAAAGAAGAAAATACAAAAAGACATTGGAGATGATTCTGCCGCTACCGATTGGGAAGGAATAGATTTACAGGACGTAGGCGACCTCGATGAATTTTTTGCCCAATCCCAGAAAATGGCCAGCCAAAAGACCTTTCTGGAAAAGGAAATCGCGGAGCTGGATGAGGAGCCCATTGCTATTGAGAATCACGAAAATATTGAAGAAGGCATCAAATTGCTGAGTCAATGGCTCAAGGAACCCGAAAATCCGGTGGAATTTCCAAGCGGGCTGATTCTGGCCATTGCCGGTCTTGCAGCTCTTGCCATCGTGCTGCTTTTTGTTTGGTGGTGGGGCGCGCTTATCAGCCTGATCGTGATTCTGGGGTTGACCGCATACGGATTTTTAAAAAGTAGAGTTTCGGCCGATAACAGCCGGTTAAACATCAGAGAGGAGGATTACCGGCAAACAGGGCTGGAGCCGCCGCTTCGCTGGGACGCTGAGGCGGTAAAGGAAAAACTGGATGAACTTCTGCAAAAAGACCGGCAACTGCGGTGGCAGGACCGCCTCAGTCTGGAACGGGAAAAACGGCGCGATCAGCTGAAAAATTTGGATGGACAAATCCGTAAAATTCAGGAAAAAAGGGAAAAATTAATGGGTCGGCTGGCTGCATTGCCGGAAAGTCCGTTTCAAGATCCCCGGCACTATAATGCGCTGTATTGGTTTATCAACCGGGCGCTGAAGTGGCAGCAGGCCGATGAAGAGGTTAAATCGCTCGAGAAGAAAATTAGCAGCTATGAAAATGACATTGATGATGGGCTGGAAAAATGCTCGCAGCTGACTCAAAAATATAGTCTGCCGCCAGTGGGTGATTCCTCCGGGGCCAAAGCCCGGTTCAAACAACTTCGCGACCAGGAAAACAAGCGCAAGGACGCCCAAGAAAAAATAGCTGCAAGGGAAAAAATTATTCGGGAGAAAGATAGCCTCATACAAAGGAAAAAAAGTGATGTAGCATCTATTTACCAAAAACTTAAGGTTGAGGTAGATCAAAAGGATGAGATTCGCACATTGCTTGATCAGCTCGAAAAATACAATGAGGCCAAACAAGAAGTTCAGGTGAGCAGGCAGCGCCTGACAGAGGCAAAGAATGCGATGGAAAATCACTCTGGTTATGCCAGCGAGAAGGCGCGAATCGAAGAACTCAAGCTCGATCAGGCGCAGGATATCGTCGTGGAATGCAAAGAAAAAGCCGGCGAGCTGGAAAAAATAAATCAAAAAATTACAGAAATTGAGACGAAAATAAATTCGAAAAAAGAGGGGAATTCGCTTGAAAATGCACTTGGGAAGCGTGACGAGGCCCTGCTGAATTTAAAGCAGCGATACAACGAAAACCTTTCCTCCGTAACCG